>NZ_JBRRDW010000067.1:0-20301 GCF_056759895.1 Stenotrophomonas sp. STEN038 | reverse complement strand
AGGTAGTGCCGGGCCATGCTCGGCTGGGGCTCTACCCCTAATCCCAACCGCTACGTGTAATGCCTCTGCCGAGCATGGCTCGGCACTACACGCTTGCCGCCCACGGGTCGTAGCTGCCGAACCACCACAGGTGACCCTCCGGATCGCGGCAGGCATAGCCGCGGCCGCCGTAGTCCTGGTCGGTGATGTCAATGACGATCTCGGCACCGGCGGCCTTGGCCTGCGCGTAATGTGCATCGGCATCGCTGACGATCACGCAGGCGCTCTGTGTCTCCATGCCGCCCACCTCGTCGGGTTGGATCATGTTGCTGCCCCATTCGCCGGGTTGCACCGATCCGAGCATGATCATGCCGTTGCCGAACACCAGCTGCGCGTGGTGAACCACATCGCCATCCTGGTACACCGCATGGCGCTGGAAGCCAAAGGCCGTGCACAACCACTCGATGGCGGCCGGCGCATCACGGTAGCGCAGGCAGGGAATGATGGTGGCGGTGGTGCGGGCGGCGAGGTCCATGGGTGCGGGTCGGCAGTTGCGGAAAGGCGAGGGTGGGCGCGCTCGCGTTACCATCGCGAGAAGACCGGCCTGGTACCGGCATCGACACCAAGGGAGAGCGCATTGAATAGTTGGTTGGGTGGCGGGCTGGTGCTCGCGATGGGCGTGGTGGCACCGATGGCTTCCGCACAGGAGGCAGTGCCAACGGAGCTGCAGCAGCTGGATGCCACGGTCGAGCGCGTGCGCCAGCAGTTCGATGTGCCGGGTGTGGCCGTGGCCGTGGTCAAGGATGGCAAGGTGATCCTGGAGCGCGGCTGGGGCCTGCGTGAACTGGGCAAGCCCGAGCCGGTGCAGGCCGATACGCTGTTCGCCATCGCCTCCAATACCAAGGCCTTCACTGCCACCTCGCTGAATCTGCTGGCGGAGGAGGGCAAGCTGAAGATGGACGACCGCGTGGTCGATCACCTGCCGTCGTTCCGCATGTCCGATCCCTACGTCACTGGCGAAATGCGTATCCGCGACCTGCTCTCGCACCGCAGCGGGCTGAGCCTGGGCGCAGGCGACCTGCTGTTCTGGCCGACCACCCGTTACAGCAACGCCGAAGTAGTCGCGCGGCTGGCGCAGGTGCCGCTGAAGAACGGCTTCCGTGACCGCTACGCCTACGACAACATCCTGTACGCGGTTGCCCAGCAGGTGATCGAAAAGGTGTCCGGGCAGTCGTTCGCCGATTTCCTGCAGCAGCGCATCTTCAACAAGGTTGGCATGAGCGAGACCCGCTACAACGCCGATCATCTGCAGCCAGGTGACAAGGCTGCCGTTGGCCACGCCAAGTTCGACTTCAAGGACCTGCGCCCGGTGCCGCCGCTGACCTGGTCCAACAACGCTGGCGCCGGTGGCATCTATTCCAGCGTGCATGACCTGGCCAAGTGGATGAACGTGCAGCTGGCCGAAGGCAAGCTCGCCGATGGCACCCCGTTGTTCACCGAGAAGACCCAGCAGCAGATGTGGCAGATGCAGATTCCGCAGGTAGTGCCAAAGCCGTCAGTGCCCGAGCTGGCGCCGACACGGCCGAACTTCGCCGGTTATGGCGAAGGCTGGAGCCTGAGCGATTACCGTGGTCAGAAACTGGTATGGCATACCGGCGGCTGGCCGGGCCAGGTGTCGCGTCTGACCCTGGTGCCCGAGCAGAATCTGGGCGTGGTGGTGCTGACCAACCAGGAATCCGGCGCCGCCTTCAACGCGATCACCATGAGCGTGCTCGATGCCATGCTCGGCGCGCAGGGCAATGATTGGGTGGCTGCGTATGCCGCTGGCGTGGCCAAGGCGCAGGACAACGCTGACGAAGGCTGGGACAAGCATGTGGCGGCACGTGACGCCAAGAGCAAGCCGTCGCTGCCGCTGGCCAAATATGCCGGCACTTATGGCGATGCTTGGTACGGCGATGTGTTCGTCGAGCAGCAGGGCGGCAAGCTACGCCTGCGCTTCGGTGCAACGGCCGATCTGGTCGGCACGATGGAGCACTGGCAGCACGACACTTTCATCGTGCGCTGGGACAACCGCTCGCTCAACGCCGATGCTTTCGTCAACTTCAGCCTGGATCCGGACGGCAAGGTACGGGAGGTGCGGATGCAGGCCGTGTCCTCGCTGACCGATTTCAGCTTCGACTTCCAGGACCTGCTGCTGAAGCCAAAGGCGGATTGACGGGTTTGTGGGAGCGGCGTGAGCCGCGAAGCAGATAGATCATCCGTTCGCTTCAACCACGGCGGCGAAAGCTGCTCCTGCTGCACATGCATGACCTTGGTACTGCAGAAGACCGGCGATGACTCTCATCGCCGGTCTTCTTTTATCAGGCCTCACGTAACCCCTGACGTGGCGACGAAAACTATTGAATCGTCGCGCCAATGGCATGAGTGGCACTGCGGGCGCCTACTGCCAGCCAAGCCGACGAAACAGAATCTTCATTGATTGGAATCAATGCTGCAGGCGTAGCACAGCGGCTTTTTGCCGGTACGGGCTGCGCGCGGGCCAATAGAAAAGCAGTCAGCACCGTTTGAAGACTGAAGCGGTAGTTCAGTTTGGCGGAAATAATGGGCGTTTTCCGGGCGAAAAATCAGCTAGTTTCAGATTTGAGACTTGTCTGATGTAAGCGCGACCGCAGGCCGCTGATCATCCGCGCACTTTCCTTCAGTGGCGCATGCATGAATCGAATCTTCCGCATTATCCGCAATCCCCAAACCGGCCAGTGCACGGTGGCATCCGAGCTGGCGCCGCGGCGTGGGCGTAGGACGCGCAGTGTAGGCATGATCGCTGCAGCTGTTGTCGGCAGTATCGCCTGCCCGCCGATGGCGTACGGCCTGGCAATAGACTCTGACTATGATCAGTCAGATGGATCTGCGTGGGAAAGTCATCGCTATTCTCCATTGACGCTGTTTGATCTGCATCTCAACTCTGACTATGTTCTGTCAGGTGCGTCTGCGCGGGGAGCCTATAGCAACGTTACTGTTGGCGATTATGGTGTCGGTAGTTTGACCGTTTCCAATGGGGCGAAGTTCTCAAGTGAGACTGTGTCCACTGCGGGGTTTCATATTGGGCAGAACTGGAAACAATTGCCGATAGAAACGCGTGGTGAGGTGACAGTTACGGGAGTTGGCTCAGAGCTCAGGTCCGCTACAGGTCTGATAGTTGGCTCCACTGCCGAAGGTGCGCTGACCATCGCCGATGGAGGTACCGTTCAGAACGGAACATATGCCTACATCGGATCTTTCCACGGGGGATATGGCGAGGTTCTCGTAAGTGGCCAGGGTAGCCTCTGGAATATGGATGGTGCCTGGATGATGGTCGGTTCTGAGAGCTTTGGTCGACTGACCATCGAAGACGGCGGCAAGGTGATACTGGGGAATGCCTCGGCTCTGGCATCGCGCGTGGGCAACGCCGCATATGGCGAGATGAACGTTGCCGGCAGCGGTTCGGAGTGGCGTAGTAACGGTGATCTCACTGTCGGCAGGGAAAACGTTGGTGTGGTTAACGTTTCCGAGCTCGGGCATGTGTCGGTCGGCAATGACCTTATTGTTGGAGAGCGGCTTGGCGGCGACGGCAGCGTGAAGGTATCAAGCGGCGGCCAATTGAGTGTTGGCGGCCAGCTGACCGTCGGCGCAAGCGGGACGGGAGAACTTCACCTGGATGCTGCTGCGGCTGTAACCAGTGGGCGAGGCAGCGTAGGAGGGATTTACGGCGGGAGTGGAAACGTTACTGTTTCCGGCCAAGGCACCAGCTGGAGCAATACCGATAGCCTGTTCGTCGGCGATGGTGGTACCGGCGTACTGGAGCTTGATAAGGGTGCAAGCGTGTTGGCGGGGCGGCAGATCATTGTGGGAAGATTCGGCACCGGCTACAGCTTTCTGTATGACGGCAGCAGCATGATCGCAGGCGAAAAGCTGACGGTGGGCTTGTATGGTCATGGCCGCATCTATCTGTTCGGTGGTAGTGCGCTCAGCAGCGAATCCACCAGTCTGGGAGCGTATGAAGGTGGCTCCGGCCTGGTCGGTGTTGTTGGTGAAGGTTCGGATTGGAACAATGCGGGAAACCTGATTGTTGGCGAGCGCGGCAGCGGCGAGCTGTACGTCATGGATGGCGGTGGCCTGAGTTCTGACGGATTGACCATAGGTCAGCTTGGCACTGGTTTGTTGGACGTCGACAAGGGCAGTGTTGAAACTGGATCGACCACCTTGGGAAAGGCGGGTTCCGGCGTTGGCACTGCCATTGTCTCTGGTACGGGTGGGAGGTGGACCAACGCTGGCAACCTGACCGTGGGCGAAGCTGGTAGCGGTACTTTGACTGTCCGTATGGGCGCGAATGTCAGCAGTGGCAACGTATTGCTGGGGCAGCTCGCTGATGGCAACGGCACGATCAAAGTCTTTAGGGCTGCGCGTTTGAATGCGGGCAGCAACCTTGGCATTGGCGGCCGCGGCAAGGGTGCGCTCAACATTGGTGCTGGTGGCACGGTAAGCAATGGTGATGCCTGGTTGGGCATGTTCGCGGGTTCTGAAGGCAACGCGACGGTGTCCGGTGCTGATGCACGCTGGGAAAATGCAGGCAATCTTGTTGTCGGCGAAGCTGGCCTGGGCCAGTTGCAGGTTGCTGACGCAGGCGGTGTGTCGGCAGGCGGTCAGATCATTCTCGGCAATGCGGCCTCGGGTGTGGGCCGTGTTGATGTATCCAATGCTGGCGAGCTGCATGCTGACGGCGGGCTGACGGTCGGCGCGCTGGGCATGGGCGAATTGAGCATCGCCGAGGACGGTAGGGTCCACAGTGCTTTCGGCACAGTGGGCAAGCTCGCTGGTGGCCAGGGCAGCGTGACGCTTTCCGGCGCGGATGCACAGTGGACCAATGCCGGCAACCTGACCGTGGGCGAAGCCGGCCAGGGCCAGGTGGACATCGGCCCTGGCGGCACCATCAACAGTGGCAATGTGTTGTTGGGGCAATTCGCCTCTGGCGAAGGCGTGGTCACGGTTGCTGGAGCAGATGCGCGCTTCAATGCAGGCAGCAACCTTGGTGTTGGTGGCCGCGGCAAGGGTGCGCTCAACGTTGGCGCCGGCGGCACGGTAAGCAATGGTGATGCCTGGTTGGGCATGTTCGCGGGCGCTGAAGGCAACGCAACGGTGTCCGGTGCAGATGCCCGCTGGGAAACCACTGGCAGCCTCTCCATCGGTGAAGCTGGCAAGGGCATGCTCGACGTCGCAGCCGGTGGTGCGGTCAGCAGTGGCAGCGCAACGCTGGGTCACCTCGCCGGTAGCGAAGGCATCGCGAACGTAACCGGTGAAGATGCAACCTGGAGCAATGCGGGACGTTTGAACGTGGGTGTTGCGGGTGATGGTGTGTTGACCGTCGCCGAGGGCGGCGAGGTTGCTGCTGACAACCTGCTGCTGGCCGCAGCAGAGGGTTCCAGTGGCACCTTGAACATCGGCAACGGTGGCATGGCTGGTTTGCTGGACGCCATCGTGGTCGAAGGCGGCGATGGCGTGGCCGTGGTCAATTTCAATCACACCGATGTGACCGCGTTCGCGCCGAAGCTCACTGGTTCGCTGGCGCTCAATTCGCTGGCCGATGGCGTGACCACGCTGCTGGCGCAGAACGACTATCGTGGCGCCACCTCGGTGCTGGCTGGCACGTTGCGGGCCGGTTCGGCCGGTGCGCTCAGCGCGGCCTCGCACCATCTGGTAGCTGACGGTGCGCAGTTGCAGCTGGGCGGCTACAACCAGAGTATCGCGAGTCTGGATAACGCCGGTACGGTCGCGTTTGGCGGAGCCGAGGCGGTGCCGGGTACGGTCTTGACCGTGCATGGCGATTACGTCGGCAATGGCGGCGTGTTGCAGATGAACACCGTGCTGGGCGGCGACGATTCGCTGACCGACCGGATGGTGGTCGAAGGTGATACCAGCGGTCACAGCTGGCTGCAGGTGAACAATGTCGGTGGCGCCGGTGGCGTGACCCAGAACGGCATTCAGTTGATCGCGGTGAATGGCGCATCGCAGGGCGTGTTCGAGATGCAGGGCCGTGCGGTGGCCGGGTTGTACGAATACTGGTTGTACCAGGGCGGTCGCGATACGCCGGATGATGGTGGTTGGTATCTGCGCTCGGAGTTGCCGCCGGTTGATCCGGTTGATCCGGTTGATCCAGTCGATCCAGTCGATCCGGTAGACCCGGTCGATCCAGTTGATCCAGTTGATCCGGTAGACCCGGTAGACCCGGTCGATCCAGTCGATCCAGTCGATCCAGTCGATCCGGTTGATCCGGTCGATCCAGTCGATCCAGTTGACCCGGTCGATCCGGTAGACCCGATGGATCCAGTCGATCCAGTCGACCCAGTCGACCCGGTTGATCCAGTTGATCCAGTCGATCCGGTAGATCCGGTAGATCCGGTAGATCCGTTGCCGCCGGTAGACCCGGGTGTAGTGGTTCCGCCGGCGCCGGTCCTGCGGCCGGAGCCGGGTGCTTATCTGGGCAACCAGATCGCGGCACTGCGGATGTTCCGCAGCACCATGCACGACCGTGTCGGCGAGCAGCATCTCAATGCTGGCAACACCGACGATCACGGCCATGCCGTGTGGGCGCGCACCCAGACCAGTACGCTGGATGCGGGAGTTGTCAGTGGCCAGATCGATCTGCGCGTGCAGACCGATGTTGTCCAGTTGGGTGCGGAGAAGCGGCTTGCCGTGGGTGAGGGCCGTGTCCATATCGGTGTGACGGGTGGTTATGGCCGCGCGACGACCGAGGCCATGTCACTTGTTTCCCGTCACCGCGCCACCGGTACGGTGAAGGGCAGCATGGCGGGCCTGTACGGAACGTGGTTCCAGCAGGCTGATGGCGCACCTGGTGCGTACGTGGACGTGGTCGCGCAGTACGCGCGCTTCGACAACACGGTCAAGGGCAGCTATCTGGGGCGTGAGCAGTACGACGCGCGCTCCTGGTCGCTGTCGCTGGAAACCGGCCGTGCGTTCCAGCTGCATGCCGGCAAGCGCCATGGTGTCTACCTCGAACCGCAGGTGCAGGTGATCCATACCGGCTTCAGCAGCGGTGATGTGCGTGAGGCCAACGGTACGCTGGTGCGCAACCGCAGGCTGCGTGATACCACCACGCGCGTGGGTGCACGCTTGTACGGTCACGAGCTTGGCAACGAGCACAACCGTGTGCAGCCTTTCGTGGCGATCAACTGGTGGTCGGGCGGGGCAAGTGCCAGCGTAATGATGGACCAGGAGCGCCTCAACCATGACTTGCCAGGCAGCGTGTATGAAGCCAAGGCGGGCGTGCAGATGGAGCTGGGCAAGGGCTGGAGCGGTTGGGGCCAAGTGGGTTACCAGCGTGGTGGCGAAAGCCATCGTGACGTGGGTGGCCAGATCGGCTTGAAGCTGGGCTGGTGATGCTTGGCTGGCAGTTGCGGTGGGAGAGGGATCCTTCCGCAGCTGCCGGTACGGTTTACGTCCAACAAGTCCATCCGCCGTGCTGCAAGGGGGCGATGATGGAATGCTTCGACTTCCGGCTGCTGGCAGCGTAAGCCTGCCGTCGAGGTTGTGGGAGCGGCGTCAGCCGCGAAGCAACTGAACCATCAGAGTGCAGCAGATCAGGGGGCGGACGTGGCATCGGCTGGGCGGCTGACGCCGCTCCACACCCCGGTAATTGTTTGCCGCTCGCACAGCCATACATCACCTAGACAGACACAACACAGGCCGCGATGGGACAATCGCGGCCTGTTCTGGTTTTACAGGCCGTGGCGATGCTGCGCTGGTTCGAATCCCTGATTCCCGTTTTTCCGCCGCTGGATACCCGCACGCCGCCGCGCGGCGTGGTCCGTTTCTACCTGCATTACTTGCGCCCGGTCTGGCCGGTGCTGTTGGCGACGCTGATCGCTGGCCTGTTGCTGGCCCTGGTGGAAGTGGCGATGTTCGATTTCCTCGGTCGTATCGTCGATATGCTGGCTGACAGCGCGGGTCCGGGTTTCTTCCAGCGCCATGCCAGCGAGCTGCTGTGGATGGCCGCCATTACCCTGCTGGCGCGGCCGGTGTTGGTGGCCTTGCACAACCTGCTGGTCAACCAGTCGATCGTGCCGGGGCTGAGCAACCGTTCGCGTTGGCTGATGCACAACCATGTGGTGCGGCAGAGCCTGAGTTTCTTCCAGAATGATTTCGCTGGTAGCGTCGCCAACCGGGTGATGCAGACCGGCACCTCGCTGCGCGAGTCTGCGGTGCAGATGGTGGATTCGTTGTGGTACATCGTGGTCTACACCGGTACCGCGCTCTACCTGTTCGCGCAGGCCGATTGGCGTTTGATGTTGCCGCTGGCGATCTGGCTGTTGGCTTATGTCGGCATCGGCGTGTACTTCGTGCCGCGCATGAAACACCGCGCCTGGATTGCCTCCGATGCACGTTCGCGGGCGATGGGGCGCATCGTCGATGGCTATACCAATATCGCCACACTCAAGCTGTTCGCGCACAGCGGCCACGAGCAGCGCTACGTCGCTGAAGCCATCCAGGAGCTTGCTGAGAAGCACCGCGCGCAGACCCGGATCACCACCGGCTTGGAGATGGTGATCGCCGTCCTCAATGGTTTCCTGATCGTCGGCACCTGCGCGCTGGCTTTGTGGCTATGGCAGGACAGCCTGATCAGCGTCGGCGCAATCACGCTCGCTACTGGCCTGGTGATCCGCATCCACAACATGTCCGGTTGGATCATGTGGACCATCAACGGCATCTTCGAGGACATCGGCACGGTGCAGGACGGCATGGAAACCATCGCCCAACCGCTGACCGTGCAGGACGCGGTCGATGCCAAGCCGTTGGTGGTCACTGCTGGTGCGGTGGACTTCCAGAACGTGCACTTCCACTACGGCAAGCGCGGCGGCGTGATGGCCGGCTTGAATCTGGCGGTGAAGCCGGGCGAGAAGATCGGCCTGGTCGGGCCTTCGGGCGCGGGCAAGTCCACCCTGGTCAATGTGCTGCTGCGGCTGTACGACCTGGAGAGCGGCAGGATACTGATTGACGGCCAGGATATCGCCCACGTCACCCAGGACAGCCTGCGTGCACAGATTGGCGTGGTTACCCAGGACACCTCGCTGCTGCATCGTTCGATCCGCGACAACCTGTTGTACGGTCGGCCGGATGCCAGTGAGGAGCAGCTGCGCGCCGCCGTGGCCAAGGCCCGTGCCGAAGGCTTCATCGATTCACTGGTGGACGGGCAGGGCCGGCAGGGCTATGACGCACATGTTGGCGAGCGCGGAGTGAAGCTTTCCGGCGGGCAGCGCCAGCGCATCGCCATCGCCCGGGTGTTGTTGAAGGACGCGCCGATCCTGATCCTCGATGAAGCGACTTCGGCCTTGGATTCGGAAGTGGAAGCAGCGATCCAGGACAGTCTGGACGAGCTGATGGGCGACAAGACCGTGATCGCCATTGCCCATCGTCTGTCGACCATCGCGCGCATGGACCGGCTGGTGGTGATGGATCAGGGGCGCATCGTTGAGACCGGCACACATGCCGAGTTGGTTGCCGCAGGTGGGTTGTATGCACGGCTGTGGGCGCGGCAGACCGGCGGCTTTGTGGCCGCCGAGGGCTGATGCCGACGGTAGCGGGCCTGCTGTAGTGCCGAGCCATGCTCTGCTTAGGCCTTACCGGGAAAGCCCCTTGCCGAGCATGGCTCGGCACTACGCTCCCTCCCTTTCGCGCAGCGAAGGGGAGGGTTGGGGATTGGTAAGCTTTTCGCGGTTTGCTGCAGTTGTGGCTTCGCGGCTTACAGGCTGGCTGGTGACGCCCCTGCCGAGCATGGCTCGGCACTACATGCTCAGGCTGCGGCCATGCGCGCCAGCAACAGGCCGGCCAGCGCCACTGCGATGGCGACGACGACCATCAGCGCGAATAGCCAAGCGCGTCTGCGCTGGCGTTGGTTTGCACTGATCGCGGCGTTGAACATGGCAACACGCTGCTGTTCGCTGGCCGCAATGACGGCTTTGGCCATGGCCGAACCTTCATCGGCGCCCAGTCGCCCGGCCTTGATGTCATCGGCAATGACTTCCAACTGCTGCATCACTTCGAACTGCAGCTTTTGCAATTCCAGTGCGGTGTCGTCGTGGTTGGACAAGTGGGAACCCTCGCGGTTGGGGTCAGGCAGAAGGAGACTGCAAGGCTCGTCGGATCACCCGTGACACGATCGTCGGGTCATCGCTGGACAAATGGTGCCCCAACCGCAGCAAGCCAATGCCGAAGCAAGGCATCAGCAGGCCCGGCAGTACCGCAGGCAGGAGCATCAGGTCAAACCTGCCCACCTGCAGTGCGGCCACCGCGGTCCACAGTACGCAGAAACCAAGCCAGAAAAACATGAAGACGACAACCAACGGCGGCAACGCATACGCGCCGCGCAGCTCGGAGCCCTGCGTGGTTGGGTGCAGGCTGCCGCGGAAGTGTGGCTTGAAAGAATTCCGCATCACCGTCCGGTGATAAAGATGTACGCGCTTGTCGCTTATCGAGCCTGCGATGCTTCCGGTGGCGGTCAGGTTGCCTCGCGCGGTGGCGGCACGCAGTGCCTGCACGGCCTGCTCGCGTGGAAGCGGGCTGGCGAATACAGCTTGCGTGCGTGGGAACAGCCAGGTCCAGAAAGACATACGGTCTATCGCTGCGGGGGCAGGACACGATAGCTGCAGATCCGCGCTTTGCCTATTGCAGGCTGCTGTCGCGCTTGCGCATGGCCTTCTTGACCAGTGCGGTGATCTTCTTCTCGACCTCAGGGGTGAGCTCCACCAGGGCATAGGCTGTGGCCCACATCGGCCCGTCATCCAGCATCGCCGTGTCGTTGAAACCCAGCGTGGAATAGCGTGCGCCGAACTTGCTCGCCCCCTGGAAGAACAGCACGACCTTGCCGTCGCGCGCATAGGCGGGCATGCCGTACCAGGTCTTGGGGCTAAGCGAAGGCGCAGTGGTGGTGACGATGGCATGCAGGCGTCGTGCCATCTGTTGCTCGGCTGCGGGCATCTCGGCGACCTTGGCGAGGAGTTCGGCCTCGCCGTCAGCCTTCAACTTGCCGGCCTTGGCCTCGGCCTTGAGCTCGCGCGCACGCTCCTTCATGGCGGCCTGTTCTTCTGCGGTGAACCCGGTGGATTTGGACGCGGCCATCGAAGCTCCTGTAAAGATCTGCTGGATAGCGCTTTTTAACCCAAGCGGTGCTCGCAAATGTAAAGCGTGGGTGCAGATGAGACGCCTACGCTGAAGCAGGAAACGGCAGCGGGTGACACTGTCTGCAGGTCAGTCGCTGGCTGCTCAGCTGCCTTGGCCCAGCTCGCGTTCAATGCGTTGGTCGGGGATCAGCCAGAGCAGGGCAGCGGCGGCATATAGCAGCTGCGCAAGATGCGCGTTGACGAAGCTCAGGGCGACACCGCTGGTGTAGAGCAGTGGTGACAACTTGCCTTTCCAGTCATTGCCCAGCGCATGCCGCAGGCGCGAGTTCTCGCCGTCGGCAGCGACGATGCGGCGCTGCAGGATCCAATAGGCGATGGCCGCTGCCAACAGGATGCAGCCGTAGAGCGCGGTCGGCAGTGGCTGCTTGTTGAAATCATCCATCCAGTGGGTGGCGAACGGCAGCAGCGACAGCCAGAACAGCAGATGAAGGTTGGCCCACAGCACGCTGCCGGTCACCTTCTGGCAGGCCTGCAGCAGATGATGGTGGTTGTTCCAGTAGATGCCGACGTAGACGAAGCTCAACAGGTAGCTGAGCAGGGTGGTCAGCAACGGCCGTAGCGCGTCCAGCGTGGCGCCCTCCGGTGGCCGCATCTCCAACACCATGATGGTGATGATGATGGCCAGTACGCCGTCACTGAAGGCTTCAAGTCGGCCTTTGCCCATTGCTGTCTCCTGCATGCATCGCCGAGGAATTCGGTGCAGAACGCTAGCACGAAGCGCTGTTGAGGCCGTGTGTCGGGCTTGCAGCTTGGCGGCCGTCCAGTCTGCAGGGCGGGCTGGACCGTTTGCAGGACCTATAGCATGCGAGTGCCCAGCGGTACCTCATGTTCGGGCATGCATAGGCTGACCCGACCCTCAGCGTCGTGAAATCCGGTCACCAGGCATTCGGACATCAGTGGGCCGATTTGCTTCGGAGGGAAGTTGAGCACTGCCACCACCAGCCGCCCGACCAGCTGTTCGGCGCTGTATAGCGCGGTGATCTGTGCGCTGGATTTGCGGGTGCCGATCTCCGCGCCGAAATCCACCTGCAGGATGTAAGCGGGTTTGCGGGCGGCAGTGAAAGGCTCGGCGGCGATGACGCGGCCTACGCGAAGTTCAACCTTGCTGAAGTCGTTCCAATCGATGGTCTGCATGGTGGTTGCTCGGGAGCTTGATGTCATTGGAGTGGTTGGGGCTGGCGCGATACCGGCTGATCTCCAGAACCCGCAGCGCGATAGCCAAACTCAGTCGCCTGTGGTGACGCGGTCCAGCCAAAGTTCCATCGGCTGGTAGATGATTCCCATCGATTCGCTTACCTCGCCGCTGCAATGGAATCCGTAGCCGAGGTAGGCGGGCACCGAAGGCAAGGAGGCGCTCACGGTCAGCATGTCCGAGCGGGCGTGCTTGATGGCTTCGGCAAGCAGGCGGCGGCCGATGCCGCGGCGCTGCAGTTCGGGGCTGATGAACAGTATTGCGATATGTCGCCCCTGCTTCAGCTCGATGAGGCCGGCGGGTTGCCCGGAAACTTCCGCCAACCACATCAGGTTGTCCTCGCTGATGCGGGAAGCAAACGCTTCCGCAGCGGCAAGCTTGCGGAACGTCGCGACGCCTTCGCCAGTGAGCGTGGAGGCAACCGAATCCATGAACGCCGCCATGCAAAGCCTGCTCGCGGCATCCACATCGTTCGGGTTGAGCGGCCGTATATTCATTCCTTTTCCGTTGATGTGCGGGTGGTGATGCGGGTATTGGAAATCATGCTTTCTTGAGTGCCATGCCGACGCTGGCAGGTGCGGTCAGGGTGAAACCGTACTGTTGGTAAAGACGATAGGCTTGGCCATCCGCCAGCAGGCTGACGTAGGCCGAAGCCGGCACCTCACGTTCGATGTACGCCTGGATTTCCAGCATCACCTTCTTGCCGAGACCACGGCCCTGATGCGCAGGCAGTACCGCGATGTCGACCACCTGGTAGAACGTGCCGCCGTCGCCGATCACTCGGCCCATCGCCACGGTTTCGCCGGCATGGGTGATCTGCACGGCGAACAGCGAATTGGGCAGGCCGCGACTGGCGGCCTCCACCGTCTTGGCACTGAGTCCACTGGCCTGGCGCAGATGCCGGTAGGTGTCCACGGAAGGGATGCCGTGGTTGATGGTGTAGTTGGGTTCGCTCATCGTTGCATCCGGATTCTGGGCTGGCTGTGCGTCGCCGCTTCAGGCGGGCAAGGCTATGGGCACGTAGACCTCGTGCCAGAGGATGACCTTGCCGGCTTCGTTGAACCGCATCAGCAGCATGGCGCGGAACAGCTCGCGGCGCCCGTCAGCGTAGCTGATCCGCGCGCGCATCGAGAACGCGACTGATGCGCCGTCCACGAGGGCATGGTCGATCTCATAGTCGATGCCTTCCATGCCCGCTTTCATGCCGTTGAGGAAATCGAGGTAGTTGGCAGGATTGGCTTCGTAGCGGCGACCATTCGGCTCGACAATGAACTGACCGGCGAAGCACTCGCCGATCCGTGCTTCGGTCAGCACGGAATCGCGATTGAGATGCCGGCGGTTCCAGTCGAGTACGGCATGGGCCAGCTGGAGGTAGTGTTCGCGTTGGCGTGTCATGTGGGCTCCAGAATGCGCGGTATGGCTGGAATTGCATCGGTCGCAACGGTGCGGGGCAGGGTGGTTCCGCTTGCAAAGGGCGGCACGGATCTGATGGTGCCGCTGCTGGGAACGGCCTGCCTGGCGCTCGGTTACGGCAATGGTGGTGGATTGCCGGGCACCGCTTGAGCCGTGCCAGTGGCTGGCGGCGCGGTGCCGCCCAGCACGGCCTGAGCGATCAACTTGTCCAGACGGCGAACATCCAGCCCCTTGTTGAGGTTGACCTTGATGTGACCGGCCTTGGTCCAGAGTTCGATCTCGGAGTTGAAGTTGAACAGGCCGTGGCCGTTCTCCGAAGACCACATGTAAATCGAGGAGTAGGGCAGTGAATAGATCTCCACTTTCTTGCCGGTGATGCCCTGTGCATCGCGCACGATCAACCGTTTGTTGGTGAACACCGCTGAATCACGGAAAGTTTTGTAAGCCGCCACGGCGGTCTCACCGCTCACGAGGATATCGTTCACGTCCTGCGGAATCGGGCATTCCGATACCAGCGTCCAGGCCAGGATTGCATTTGTTTCCATGTTGAAGCCGTCCTCCGTGATGGTGAGTTGTTCTGCAGCGCAGGCGGAATTGTAGGCGGCGTGTGGATCACGGCAATAGGCCGGAATGCACGCCTGTTCGAAGTGCGGGCGCCGCTCCTGCAAGGTGAGCACCTGTAGTGCCGAGCCATGCTCGGCATGGGGCTTTACCGGTAATGCTTCAGCCGAGCATGGCTCGGCACTACAGGGGCAAATGCAAAAAAAAGCCCGGGCGATGCCCGGGCTTTTCAGTAGACAACTCGGCCGGCCTTATTCGATCGGCTGTTCCAGCATCAGCTGGCGTGCGAAACGCACCGGCGGTGCACCGTAGGACAGCATCTGGTCGTGGTAGGCCTTCAGGTTGAAGTTGGCACCCTGCTTTTCCTGCACTGCCTTGCGGGTGTCGAAGTGCTCCTGCGCACCGACGAAGTAGGTCGGCAGCTGGGCGGAGGTGAGCTGCGCGCGCACCCACTTGCCCGAGGCTTCGCTTTCCTGCTGGAACGCGTCGTGGGTCATCAGCTGCATGGCCTGCTCGCGGCTCCAGTTGTCCACGTGCACACCTTGGTCGAGGATGGCGTTGGCAATGGTGCGCAGGTAGAACTTCAGCTGCACCAGGTGGAACAGCGGGTCGTTATCCAGGTAACCCTGTTCCTGCATCATGCGCTCGGTGTAGACCGCCCAGCCTTCGGCAAACAGGCCCGAACGCAGCACCGCGCGCAGCGTCGACGGGAACTTGCCCGAGTGCCAGCCTTCCAGGTAGTGGCCCGGCGTGCCTTCGTGGATGGACAGCAGGTGGATCATGCGGCTGTTGTATTCGCGCAGGAAGGAATCGACCTGCTTATCGTTCCAGTCGTCCGGAATCGGCGAGACCGCGTAGAAGGTCTTCAGGTTCTTGTCCAACGGGCCCGGCGAGTCGCAATAGGCCACGGCCACGCCACGCTGGAATTCCGGCATCAGGATGATGTCGACCGGTGCGTCGGGCAGGGTCATCAGGTCATGCTTGCGCACGAATTCGGTGGACTGGTCCAGCGCAGCCTTGGCGTCGTCCACGACCTTGTCGCGGGCCGGCTTATCGGCATAGGCCAGTTCCAGCGCGGCTTCGATTGCCTTCTGCTGCTGGTCATCGGTCGGGTTGGCCGGCATTTCCGGTGCGCCCGGCTTGTCCTTCAACACCACCTGGGCGATGCCGTACATGTCCTTGCGCACGCGGCTCAGCTCGGCGCGGGCACGTTCGCCGATCTCGGCACGCGACAGCGAGGAGTTCAGCGAGAACTTCAGCTTCTGGTCGTACTTCTCCGCACCAATGCGGAACTCACCCTTGGCATTCGGCACCAGGGTCTTGTCCAGCCAGGTCTGCTGTTCTTCGACAGCGCTGGTCAGCGTGGCGATGGCGGCCTTCAGGCGTTCCTGGTCGGCGGCTTCGAGCTGGCCGATGTTGGGCACGATGAAGGTTTCAACCAGGCTGAGGATGCCGCGATTCTGCTTGGCGACGGTTTCGGCGTGGATCTTCGGCACGCGTGCCGGGTCGAGGTTGGCGCGCGCGGCGGCGAAGATCTGCGGGATCAGTTCGATGCGCGCGGTAGCCGACTTCAGGCGCTCCGGCAGCGGCGCGAATTCGCGTGCCATCAGGCCGTAGATGGCGCTGCCGGCCAGGCCGTTATAGACCTGCGGGTCCCACTTCCACGACTGCATGGTTTCGTTGGACCAGATGTCCGACTGCAGCTGGTTGCGCAGGATCGCGGCGTCCACCTGGTTCTCGCGGCCGAGCTTGCTGACGTCGAGCTTGTCCAGCTCGGCGAGCAGGGCCTTGCTGGCGTCCAGGCTCTTCTGCTGGCCAGCGGCGCTGAGGTCATCGAGCTGGCTGTCGTAGCGGTGATCACCGATCTGGGTGGCGCTGACCGGGGACAGCTGCATCCAGGTGTCCAACGCCTTCTTCGACAGTTCGGCGAACTGGGCGTCGGCCTGGGCCTGCCCGGCCTGCTCGGTGGTGGCGGACGGAGCGGTCGGGGCGTCACCACTCTGGCAGCCGGCGAGGCTGGCGAGCAGGGCGGCGGCGAGCAGGTGCTTGCGCATCAGTGATCCTGTTACTGAGGGAATCCCCGAGCATAGGCGGACTGGGCAGGCGGCGCACATGCCGTTGGTTGGTGGCGGCTTGCCGAAATGGGCGGTTTGCGGAAGCGGCCACTCTGCAGCCGGGTAAGCGCAGCGCATCCGGGGACCCGGTCCGCGCGGCGAACAAAGCCCTCCGTGCGCTGCGCTTACCCGGGCTTCGTCGCTCTACACAAATTTTTAGCCTTCGTATTCAGCTATGTCGCTATGCTGCCGCCACGAAACCACCTGGAACATGGAAGCATGAAGCAATTGCACGGAAGTACCTTGGCCTTGGCATTGGGCGCGCTGCTGGCGCTCACTGGCTGCGCCAAACACGATATGTCGGCCGAAAGCGCGGCAGTGGCGGCTGACGCGGTGCAGTCACCGGAAGGCGCATTCCTGGCCTATGAGCACACGGTGCAGCTGCAGTTGCCGGGCAAGGACATCGCACCCAGGGTGAAGGCTGTATCCGATGCTTGCCAGAGCGCGAAGTTCGGCGACTGCGCGGTGCTCAACGTGTCCCAGCAGGGCGGCGATACGCCCCGCGGTTCGATCAAGGTGCGGGTTGCGCCCAAGGGCGTGGAGCCGTTGATCGCATTGGCCAGCGACAAGGGCGAGGTAACCACCCGCAACACCGAGGCCGAGGACTTGGCCCAGCAGGTCGCCGATACCCAGTTGATGCAGGACCGCTTGAAGGCCGAGCATGAGCGCCTGCTCGAGTATCAGCAGCGCAAGGATCTGGCGGTGGCGGATTTGCTGACCATTTCGCAGCGCCTGTCGGAGATCGAAGCGGGCCTGCAGCAGGCCAATCGTGATTCGGCACAGCAGCACCGCCGCATCGATACCCAACTGGTGACCATCAACATCGAATCGACCAACAGCCAGCGCAACCGCAGTGAGATTGGCCGGGCGTTTGGCGATTTCGGTGAGATCTTCACCACCAGCGTGGCCTATGTGATCCGCATCGTCGCAGGCCTGCTGCCGTTGATTCTGGTTGGTGGCTTCATGGCATGGCTGCTTCGTCTGTGGTGGCGCCGCCGCAAAAAGAAGTAATCATTGGCTTTGTGGGAGCGGCGTAAGCCGCGAAGCTGATGATCTGAAACGGCGTCAGCTTCGCGGCTGACGCCACTCCCACATTCCACATTCCACATCAAGCATCAACCATGCAGATGCAGCTCCGGAATGCGCTTCTCATGCGCGGCGAACAGGTCCTGGAACTCTTCCTCGTTGAACTCATCGGGCAGATAGACCGCCACCTGGCTGCTGACGCCGTTGGCATCCACACGTTCGCGTGGCCCCGCCCGTAAAGACACTTCGCGATCCTTGAAAGTAGCGACCCACGGGGTTTCATCCCACTGCGTCACTTCGGCGTTTTCTGCATCCCAGATCACAACAATCGTAAACATGGCGTATCAACTCTTCAGGGCGCGGTGTTCGCTGGTGATGGTTGCACCTTCGCTCATCACCTTGGTGACCGGTGTGCGGGTGGCTACGTCGAGTAGTCGTTCCCATTGTTCGCCAGTCAACGCGCCGGTAGCGGAAAGAATGCGGTGCACCTGCAGTTTACCGGCTTCATCGCGGCTGGATGTGAGATCGGCGTTGAACTCACCCAGCTCCCAACCTTTTTTCTCTGCATACATCCGCAAGGTAATCGCAGTGCAAGCTGCCAGCGATGCCAGGTACAGATCGAAGGGCGCCATGCCCGCGTCCTGCCCACCCAACCGGGCTGGCTCATCGGCAACAAGACTGTGGACGCCGTTGCTGATGCGATGGGCGTAGTTGCTTGCAGTTGATTCAATGGTGACGTGGGCCATGACAGCCTCCTTCGGAACGAACCGTCAAACTACTGCGATACAGGCGACTCGGGTAGTCACCGTTTACTGCCTGCATCGTCCTATCGGCTGAACGATGCCGCGGTTCACATCGTCACGATGGCCGCGGTGCCTGCTTGGTGGGCCGTCGCGGCTTCCTCAAGCAGGCAATTGACCGCGGTCTTCAGCATCTTCGGCGCGATGAAGTGGCGATGCACCGGGTCCACCGCGGCCATGTACAGGTGTCCGAAGGGATTGCGGCAGTACACGCGGGTGGAGAGGCTGAAGGTGATCCGTTCGCCTTCGCGCTGCACGCTGACGCTGGAGCGGAACTGAAGGTGACGATCATCGGCACCGAGCAGCACCTGCGCCGCGTTGGTACTGCTGGACATGGCCAGCACCGGGAAGCGCTGGGCAAAGCGTTGTGTCGGTGCATCGCTCAACAGCGACGATACCGGGCAGCCCAGTGAGGAGGTGCGCAGTCGCAACGGCCGCGCCACCAGGTTCCGCAGCCGCATCAGGCCGCTGACGCTGCCTGCGGGTTGCTGGATAAAGGCGGTGAGCAACGCTGCCAGTAGTTGTTCCGGATTGCTACCGACAAGCCAGCGTTGATCGATCTGAACATCCACGTGATCCTGATGGTGGTAACTCGCCAGTTGCTTGGCCAACAGTGAATTCGGCGGCAGTTGATGTGTGCTTTGCGCTCGCAGGGTGGGGAGCTTGTGCGATGTAGTGCCGCTGCGCGGGCGGCGTTGCACCAGCAGTTGGCGCAGCTGCCCGGCGTGGCGGCGCAGAAGCGCACAAGCCCGGGCTTGCCGGGGCAGCGGATCGAAGCTGAGTACGCTGGTCCACACCTGCGCCTGTTGTGTGTGCTGCTGCAGTGCTGCCGGCATCAGTTCAGTGAGACTGGCGAGGTCGGCCTCGCCGCGCATGACCTGTGCCTGCAGTGTGGGACCCAGCGCGCCTGCGGTTTCGTCCGGATGGCAGGAAACCGCGAACAAGGCTGGATGCCTGCCATTGCCGCGCAGCGGCTCAAACTGGTGCCAGGTGTTGGCGGCCATGCGCACGGTGAACAGACAATCGGCGGGAATCTCGACGTGGCGCAGGGCCTGCTGGATATCCTGCGGCGTGTCGCAGGCCGAACCGGCGGCGATGAAGCGCAGGCGCACGCCGCCGCTGCCGCTGATCGCGGTGAACACACGCGGTGCAGCATGACGATGGAATGGATGACCATTGCGACCCACCGAGAACGTGTAGAGCGCGGCGTTGTCGCCGGCCGCCAGGTTGGGGGCTGAAATCCGCGTCGAAGGCTCATCCAGCGCATCGTTGAAATGCGCATGCTGGGCTTGGCGTGCACCTGCCGCTGTTGCGACTGCATCACCAGCACCTACATCGAGCTGGGTCAGTAGTGTGACTTCCGCGGCACGGCTGCCATCACTGGCAGTGATCGAGACATGCGGAAAGCTGCTTTCGTTGGGAGTGCGACTGCGTTCCATGCGATGCCTCGTGGTAGTCAGCTGGCGGGTTTTGCCTTGGTCTTGGCATTGCGACGTGATTCGCGCTGCAGCGGCCCGGCCGTTGGGCAGACCTCGAAGGCGAAGCGGCTCAAGGTGTTGACCATGTTGTCCGGGGTAAGCCGGTAGAAAACGAATTGGCCGCGACGCTCGCTGGTGACCAGCCCGGCGGCGGTGAGAACCGACAGGTGGCGCGAGATGGCCGGCGCGCTCATCTCGAAACGCTGGCCAATCTCGCCTGCGGTGAGTTCCTGCGCCGACAGATAGGCCAGGATCTCCCGGCGCGGGCGTGAGGCAAGGGCTTCGAAGATCTGATCGGCGGGCATTTGTAAGTAATTAACTAATTCGTTAATTAATTAAGCGCCTGATTGCCGGGGCATGTCAAGCAAGGTGCCTGTAGTGGGGGGGGGGGGGGGGGGGGGGGGGGGGGGGGGGGGCGGGGTGGGGGGCGGGGGGGGGGGCGCGGGGGGGGGGGGTTGGGGGGGGGGGGGGGGGGCGGGGGGGGGGGGGGGGGGGGGGGGGGGGGGGGGG
>NZ_JBRRDW010000066.1:0-20307 GCF_056759895.1 Stenotrophomonas sp. STEN038 | reverse complement strand
CCCCCCGCGGGGTCCGCCGCGCGGCCCCCACGCCCAAACAAAGTCTCCGCCCGCGCGCGCGGGCTCTGTGCCCGCCCCCCCGCCCCCCCCGGGCCTCGCCGGCCCCCCCACTACAGACGGCATTGCCCCTCCCCACGGGAGGGAGCAATGCATCAACCCTTCAGCGCTGCCAGCGACTCGGCCTGCAGACGCTCGTAGATCGCGAACTCGTCGCTGACCGTCGCTCCCAATGCCTGCTCGAAGGCATCGCGGTTGGCACGCGCGGCATACGCACGCTGCTCACCGCCGCCGAGATTGGACTGGAAAATACCCGCCGCACTCACCGGCAGGAAATCCTCATAGATGATCGGATCAGCGCTGGCCAGGCCGCGCTCGATCAACACCTCAGCCGGCAAGGCACGCGTATCCGCATCGGCAGCCAGACCGGCATCGGTCAGGCTGTAACGGTAATAGCCCAGGCCTTCGCGGCGCAGCGTTGCATGGTCATCCGGGAACGCGGTGAACGCGCTCTGCAGACGCTGCATGTAGTCACCACCGGCACTGCCTTCACCGCCACGCGCCTGCGCAAGCAGGGCGTCATAAAGATCGCGCCCCTTCGGCGTCAGCGCGAGGCCTCGCTGTTCGATTTCACCAAAGCGCGCGGTATGGGTGCCGGCATCGTTGTCGGCGCCGGAGGGGAAATGCACCAGTTCCTCCAGCGCCTTGAAGCTGGTCTGGCGCAGCAGGATGGCGCAATCGCGGCGCGGCGGGCCTTCGATCACGGCCTTGGCCGCCAGACCACGCGACTGCATCGCCACCTGCGCGGCATCGATGTCCAGCGTGCGCGGGGTTAGATGGTTGATATGCGGGCCACGGAAGCTGACCACGTCGGCAACCAGACGGTGCGCGCCGTGCAGGGCGTGATAGGTCTCCAGCGAGACGGTGGCTTCGTTGTGCCAGCGGAAGGTTTCCAGTGACTCAACGACGAAGCGCCAGGCATCGTCTTCGCTCAGGCCGCCGTCGCGCTCACATTGTTCAATCAGCTGCAGCGCGCCAGCGGTGAAGATGTTGCGGCGGGCCAGGATCTCGGCGGCCTGCTCGCGCAGCGCGGCGTCTTCGATCAGCTCCAAACGCAGCAACGAGGTAAACACGCGGAACGGGTTGCGGTTCAAGGACTCGCCATCCACCGGCCGGAACGCGGTGGAATGCACCGGCACGCCGGCCACCGACAGGTCGTAATACCCCACCGGCTGCATGCCCATCACCGCGAACAGGCGGCCCAGCGTGGCCAGCTCCTGCGCGGTGCCGACGCGGATCGCACCATGGCGTTCCACGTCCAGGCGCTCGCGTTCGCCGCTGCGCTGCATCTGCGCGGCCAATTCCGGCTGCGCTGCGAGGACGTCGGCGTTGATCGCGCCAACCAGTTCCACCAGCGTGCCGTACAACGGCACTTCGGTGCGGTACATATGCGACATCGCCTGCGAGAACAGGCTGCGGATGTGATCGGGCGAAACGAAACGGTCGGCGGTCATGACAAAGCGCTTTGACGCGAAATCGAAGGATCCCCATTTTCGCCCGGAATCGACCGCTGCGCCTATCTGCACGGCAGCAAATGCCGGCGCTGTTTACTCCGTGTCACTCTTGCGCGCTGCCGCCTCGCGCTGGGCGCGGTCGCCGAGCTGGCGCTGCAGCAGCGGGTCCAGCGCTATCGGACGGTCCCAGTGGTCGAAACTGGCGACGATGGCGTGGCGCAGGGCGCGCCAGCGCAGGTTGTCCGGTGGCGGCTGCAGGCCAGCCAGCACCTCTTTCCAGCTGGCCTCGGGCTGCTGGGCGCGGGCCTTTACCGCGGTACGGCAGTTGCTGCCGTTGAGCTTGCCCCAGAAACAGGCCAGATAGACATCGCCGGGCTTCCAGCCATGGTCCTGCAGCAAGGCCTGCACATAGCCCGGGCGGGCGCTGGCATAACGCGCCAGCTCATCGACGAAGGCTTCCGGGTAACGCGCGGCATAGGCGTTGATATCGACCAGCTGCTTGTCCACCCAGGCATCTCCGGTGGCCGGCGCGTAGACCTCGGCCACCGCTGCCGTTGCCGGCTGTTGCGCCAGCAACGGCAAGGGCAGCACGGCAGCTGCCAGCAGACCCAGTCGCAGCAGCAAGGCTGGCCGACGCAGGTGTTGCCGGGAGCTGACCGCGCTCACCTCAGTTGCCTTGTGCCGCTGCAGCCTGCGCGGCGACAGCACGTACTGCTTCCGGCCACTGGTGGGCAGTATCAGCGTGGTGCAGGCGCGGCTCTTCTGCAGAGACACCGTGCTCGGCCTCGTGTGCCCAGGTCATCGCGTACGGGGTGTGGATGCCCCAGCCGCCCAGACCCAACACCGGCTCGATATCCGAGCGCAGCGAGTTGCCGATCATCACGAAGCGTTCGGCCGGCATGTTGAATTCGGCCAATACCTTGGCGTAGGTCGACTGGTCCTTCTCCGAGATGATCTCGATGCGCGGGAACAGGTCCAGCAGGCCGGAACGTTCGATCTTCTGCTCCTGATGGAACAGGTCGCCCTTGGTGATCAGCACCACCGGATATTCGGCAGCGATGGCAGCCACCGCTTCGCGGACGCCATCGATGACATCCACCGGATGCTCCAGCGTGCGGCGGCCGATCTCGACGATCTGGCGCAGGTCATGCGCGGAGATCTTCTCGTCGGTCAATTCGATGGCGGCTTCCAGCATCGACAGGGTCATGCCCTTGGCGCCGTAGCCGAATACGGCCAGATTGCGGCGCTGCACCTTGAGCAGATGCTGGGCGGTGCCGGCGTCGTGCAGGTCGATGTAGTTGCTGAGGATCAGGCCAAATTCGTGCTCGGCCTTCTGGTAATAGTCTTCGCTCTTCCAGAGCGTGTCATCGCCGTCGAAGCCAACAAGGCCGATGGCGGAGGGGGAAGTCTGCATGTTCATGCCGCACAGGATAGCAATCTGCCCTGAAGTGAATAGGGGATTGCGCTTGGAAGGCAGGGATTGGCTTGCTGGATTGGCAGCTCAAGCAAAGTGCAACGGCAACAGCACCCCTCCCCGGCCCTCCCCTTGCCTGCGGCAAAGGGAGGGGGAAGAGCGGGTGCCCTGCGTTGACCGGTAGCGCCAGCTTTCAGCCCCCTCCCTTGCGCGCAGCGCAGGGGAGGGTTGGGGAGGGTGCTCTTTGAGCCCTATCCCGGTTACCAATTACTTCTTATGCGCAGCCGCATAAGTCCGGTACTCATCCGCCGTCAGCTTGCCATCCTTGTTGCCGTCCGCGTCATCAAATACCTGCGCCAAACCAGCGTTGGCCTGCGACTCGGTCTTGCTGATGACGCCATCACCATCGGCGTCAACATCTGCCCAGCTCTGGCCGCCACCCGCCGCTGCCGAGGCCTTTGCAGCGCTGCTCGATGCGCTGGCTGCGGCGCTCTGCGCCTGTGCGGCCGAATCCTGTGCTTCTGCAGCCTGTGCCTGCGCGGCGGCGGCCTGATCCTGTGCGTCCTGGGCCATGGCCGGCAGTGCAAGCGCGGAACCAACGATGGCAACCAGGGCGAACAGCGGGGTGCGATTACGTACGGTCATCAGGTCTTCCTCGTGTGTTGGCAAAAGCGCGGAAATTCCGCACACCCCAACCCTGACAAGCTGCGCCTGAATCGCTTGCACCCCTGAAAACCGCAGCGAACATCCTGTTAACCACTTGCACTGGATCAGCGGTTACCGCCCCTGTTAGCCGTGCATGAAGTGAAAGTAAGCCGATGATTAGAGCGTTCCAAGCATCGTGCTTATCGATGCAATGCCGACGCCTCAAGCATCATGCGTGGTGTCAGCCAGCGGTTGCCGCGAACTGAACAACAACCAACCCAGGCCGACGCCAACGGCTACACCGATCAACTCAAACAGCACGCGCGTGCCCAGCTGGTCCGGATCATGGATCGAAGCCAGCGCCAATTTGGCGTACAGCGGCGACTGCAGGTTGACCATGCCCAGCGAAAACAGCTTCCAGCCATCCACGCCAGCAGCAATGGCCGCCGCTATCAGCGCGGAGTAGGCGATGGCATGTCCGTGCCTCAGCCCTGCACGCCGGCACACCTGCCACCACAATGCGAACACCACGAAGCCAATCGCCAAGGCGATCAAGCCAGCTTCCAGCGAGCCCAGCAGGCCGTAATGCAGAACCAGATTCATGCGCGCGGCGCGGTCCATTCAGGGAACCGCAGTCTAACCGCCCCTGCGCTGCTCAACGTACCGGGAAGTCGTAGGCCGTGGTCGGGGTGGGCTCGGGCTTGAAGGTGTAATGCCACCATTCCATTGGATAGTTGGCAAAGCCCTGCGCCTGCATCGCATCCAGCAGCAGCTGCCGGTTCTGCTTCTGCAACGCGCTGATATCGGGGTTGGCGGTATGCGCCAGCACATCGAAGCGATCGAATCCGGTGCCCATGTCCAAGGCGCTGCAAGGCATGCTGCGGCAATCCAGCACGCCCAGATCGACCGTAGCCGCCCGGCTGTGACCGGACGTTTCGGCGATATAGCCATCGAGCAGGCGGCTCTTGTCGATGTTGGGGTAATAGCGTTGCTTGGCGATCTGATCCTTGCCGTCGTGCACCCAGGCGACGAACGAGGTCACCGAATGCACCGGCCGGTAGCAGTCAAACACCTGCAGTCGATAGCCCTGCGCGCGCAGCCCGCGCTGCACGCGTGCCAAAGCCTGCGCTACCGGCTGCAGCAGATAGCAACGCGGTGCTTCATAGCCGGGGACGACGCGACCGGTGAAGTTGTCGGTGCCGGCGTAGCGGATATCCAGGGCGATATCCGGGGCCAGGGTGGTGACATCGACGATGCCTGCCTGTGCGGGCGTCTTTGCCGCCGATACCTGCACCTGCTGGGCAAGCGCGGTAAACGGCAACAGCGCCAGCAACAACGGCAACGATTTAGCGGCAATCGCCATGGCGTTGGAATTCCAGATCGGGGTAGTCATAGCTGAAGTCGATATCCGGGTCGATGGCACGTAGATGCAGCAGCGGATGTTGTGCGTCGCCGGAGAATTCCAGCCAGGCATCGGCATCTTCGCCCAATCCCTGCCAGGCCACATACCACTGTTCACCGGCACGCATCACCTGCCCGGTCATGCGCGGCGACTTGGCCGAGGCGAACTGCAGCTTGCCATCACGCGGACACAAGGACACCTCGCCGAACCACGGGTCCTGCCAGACGCCTGCCTTGCTGCCGAACTCCGCCGGCGTGGCCGCACGTGCCTTCGGCAATGCGGGGCGCACATGCCCTGCCGAGCGGCGCTGCGCGGCCGCGTCGTCGATCAAGCCTGCGTAATGCAGCACGTCATTGTTCGCGGCCGGTGCGGTGTAGTGCTTGAGCATGGCCTGCATCAATGCGGTACGTGCGTCCTCGCCTTCACCGTTGATCAGGATCACCACGCCGGTCTTGCGATCCGGCAGCAAGGCCAGCGAGGAATACATGCCGGACAAGGTGCCGGTATGCGCGACCTTCCACTGCCCATCCATGTCCGACAGACGCCAGCCATAGCCGTAGGCGTAGAAGTGCGTGTTGTCCCAGTCGCGCAGGCGTTGGCTGATCGGCATCGGCATATGCGCGGTCCATAGCGCACGCCGCTGGGTCGCATCCAGCCAGCCCGGCGCCTGCGCCGGATCCAGCAGCACCTGCATCCAGCGCAGCATGTCGTTGAGGCTGCAGCGGATGCCCCCGGCAGCCATCGATGGGAAATCGGTGACCTGCGCGGGATCGGGTTCGGCAGCGATATTGCGCTTGCCGTCACGGCGATGCGGCTGGGCGATATTGCCAAGCGCCGCGGGCGACCATGCACCTACCTGGCAGCGCAGCATGCCAAGCGGTTCGAAGATTTCCTTGCGTACCAACTGTGCGTAGGGCTTTCCACCCGCAGCTGCGGCGACTTCGCCGGCCACCACATACATGAGGTTGTCGTAGGCGTACTCACTGCGAAAGCTACCGGTCGGCTTCAGATGCGCCAAACCAGCAATGATGTCGTTGCGATCAAAGTTGTTCGGCTCGGGCCACAGCATCAGATCACCTGCGCCCCGCCCAAGGCCGCTGTTGTGGATCAGCAGATCGCGCACCTGCATGTTGCGGGTAACCCATGGGTCCTGCATGCGGAACTGCGGCAGATGTTTGGTGACCGGATCGTCCCAACGCAGCTTGCCGGCCTGTACCAGTCGCGCCAGCACCGCTGCGGTCATCGCCTTGGTGTTGGAGGCGATCTTGAACAGGCTGTCGTCGTTGACCGCTGCGCCCTCGCCCACGGCCAGCTCGCCGCGGGTGATACGCCGCACCACCTTGCCGTCCTCGATCACCCCCACCGCGATGCCGGGCAGCTGGTAGCGCTGTATCGCCTGGTCAACCAGGGCATCCATCCGCGCAGTATCGGCGTCTGCTGCAAACAGCGGGTTCGCGAGCAGCATGGCAGCAGTGGCCAACAACAGTTTCAGTCGCATCGTCATCGTTCTCCACAAAAGCTAACGGCCCGCCGAAGCGGGCCGTTCTCACACACTACATCAGAAGTTCCAGTTGACCATCAGCTGCGCATAGCGCGGTGCCTGCCAACGGGTTCCGGTACCAAAGGTGTCACGCATGACACCCGGCTGTCCTTCGTAACGCGCAGCCACGTTGATCACTTCCTGGGTATTGATCAGGTTGTAGATCGACAGGCTGGCCTTCAGGTCAATGCCCTCAACCGGCAGCGTCCAAGTGACGGTTGCACCCAGGTTGTAGGTCCACGGCATGCGCCCGAAGTCACCGCGCGGCGAATACCTGTACACGCGGTCCTGCCACGGTCCAGCGCACTTGTCCACGCACAGCCAACCAGTGCCACCACCGCTGCCAGTACTGGTGTAGCTGGCGATCGCGGCATTTTCATCCGGCCAGGTCACGCCGAATGCGGTGATCGGACCACCGGAAAGAGCGGTGAAGGTGCTGCCGAACGACCACATCTCATTGAGCTTGTAGCTGGCGCGCAGCTTGATCTGGTGACGGTGGTCGTTGAACAGATCACCGTAGCGCTGATTGTTGGCGGGGTGATCCCAGTGCTGGACCATGCCGGTGTCGGCGTAGTTGGTATCCGAGTTGACCGGACCTTCGTGGTTGCCCGACGACTTGGACCACAGGTAGGACGCGTTGAACGCCCACTTGTCGTCCCACGCGCGATCGACCTGGAGCTCGATCGACTTGTAGGTACGCTTGGGCTTGGAGTAACCGATTATCTTTTCGCTGCCGGCCATGATGTAGCCCTCCTTGGAGGTATCAATCGTGACCCAGCCATCTTCCGCACAACCCATCGCCTTGGTGCCCCACAGGGTCAGCTTGTCACCCGGGTTGGCGATCGGCCACAAGTTGCCATGACGCTTGCCGCACAGCGCGTTGATGCGCATGTCATCCATCGCATTGGGCATGCGGCGGTAGGTACCGGTGACACCCCAGGACCACGCCTGATTGATCATGCTCTGGAAGCCGAGGATCGCTTCGTCCTGATAGACCGCATCCAGATCACGGTCCACGCTCTGGCGCAGATCCTGCACCGCGATGTTCTGCGATTGATCAACCGGGCCGATCTGGGCACCGACGATCGGCGCCATGTACGGCGCACCGGTGACCGGGTTGGTTTCCTGACGCCAGCCGTCCAGTGCGTAGTAGGTGTACTCGTCGAGCAGACCGCCGGCGAAGTTGTAGCTCAGGATGCTCGGGATCGGCATGTAGTAGCGGCCGAGATTGCCGAACAACTTGGTGCTGCCATCCCCCTTCATGTCCCAGGAGAAGCCCAGACGCGGCGAGAACAGATTGTCCTGCTTGGTGAAGGTTGTCCCGACCGTGGTCATGTTCTCGAAGTTGTCCATGCGCACGCCGAGATTCAGCATCAGGTGCGGGGTGACACTCCAGTTGTCTTCCAGGTAGAAGGCACTGGCCTTGATGTCGAACACACCGCCATCGGCGCGTTCGCGCGCACGCAGGATGGCATTTACGCCGCCCGGAACGACTGCGCCGTTATCAAGCAGATTGCCCGGCTTGGTGCCATAGGCGGTGTAGTACTTGCGGGTTGGACCCGGGTACTTCGTCTTGCGGTCGGTGGTCATCAGCTCGTGATCCCAACCGAACCGCAGCTGGTGGTCGCCCAGCATCCACTCGAAGTCCAGTCGCTTGGCGATGCGCTCATCTTCATGATCGACGACCGTGCCACCCGGATGGCAGCCCAGCACTGGGCTGCCCATCGCGCGATAGGTTGCGCCATAGCTGGCGTTTTCATAGGTGACGTAGTCGCACAGCGAATCGGCCGGCGAGCGGTTGTAGCTGCTGCTGCGGTTGATGCCGTACATCGCCTTGGCGGTGAAGTTGTCGCCGAAATGACCGGTATAGGTCACCGAGCCGCTGGTGCCACCGCTGGAAGCAGTGGATTGGCTCGGCGCACCGCTGCCGATGGTCGAGCTGGCGAAGTCGTAGGTGTAGATGTCGGAATCGACATCGCCCTTGTCAGAGAACGCCATGAGCTCCAGCAAGTGGTTGTCATTGATGTTCCAATCCAGCTTGGTGCCCCAGAAGCCATTGTTCGACTCGGCCTTGGTCCAGCTGTTGCCTGCGGCGTTGGTACTACCGGAATTGTTGTCACGCTGCTCGTACATGGCGAACAGGAACAGTTTGTCCTTTACCAGCGGACCGGAAGCCCAGCCGTTTGTCTTGGTGAAACTACGACTATCGTGGCTGGAGCGGACATTCGTCCTGCCATCCTTGTAGTAATGATCGTCAGCTTTCGAACGGAACGCAGACGGTTCGAAAGTGACCGAAACACCACCCTTGAGCTCATTACTGCCCGAGCGGCTGACCGCATTGATCACGCCGCCGGTGGAACGTCCGAACTCTGCCGAATAGCCACCGGTCTTGATCTGGAATTCTTCAAAGAACGCGAACGGTGCACTGGAGAAGCTCTGCCGCTTGTAGAAATCGGTAACGTTCAAGCCGTTGATGAAGATCGAGTTCTCGGCCACCGAAGAGCCACCGAACGAGATACCACCAAACGACGAATTACCACCGATCACGCCTGGTGCCAGCATCGCAACCGAAGACAGATCCTGCGGCACCGGCATACGCGCGAGGTCTTCGCGATTGATATTGAACGAGGACTCCGTGGAATACACGTCCACGCGATTGACGATCTTTGAGCCAACTACCTGCACCGAATCCAGGTTGACCGCATTACCTGCACCACCGCCAAGATTGACGTTGGTGGTGCCGCCCAGCGACACATTGACCGCCACCGGCTCCTTGTCGACTTCCCCGTCCCGCTTGACCTGCAGGCTGTAGTCGCCCACCGGCAGCTGACTCAGGCGATACGAGCCGTCAGCGCCCACGGTTACGGTACGCGTCAAACCCGTCGCTTTGTTCACGACGGTGATCTGATCACCGGAGTTTGCGCGACCGGCAATCGCACCGTTCGCACTCTGTGCCATCACGCTCGGCGCCATCACGCCAAGACAGGCACCCAAAGCGACGGTCAGCGCCGCTCTTTTCAACATTTTCCTGTTCATCCCCTGCTCTCTCCTGCAGACGTAAATCGATAAGTAAGACAACGGTTACGACGTCCTATTACTTGGACTCCGGCGCCAGAACCTGCGACTGGAAGTCGTATTGCCACTGGTTGAAGTAAAGGTTCCCCCCTTCCCACTCAACCTCACCTCGTTGCAGATCAACGGTCTCCGAGCGGAAGTGCTGCTTCGCAGGCACGAACGCGCGTGAGTAGTCATCGTTGAACGCGATGCGGTAGGCATCCAGCCCGCCGAAATAGAAATTGCGTTGTTCGGGCTGGTCGCTGTCCAGTGCGCCCGTGCTTACATCCATCGGCACCCAGCCGTAGGGCGCAAGATAGAGCGCGCCCCAATCGTGCAGGTTGTTGTAGCCGACCTCGTTGTCCGAATACACCATGCCCGACTGCCAGCGCGCCGGGATGCCGTTCATGCGCAGCAGCGAGATCAGCAGCAAGGTCTGCTGGCCACAATCGGCATGACCTGCATGCAGCGCGTAGTCGGAAATATTGCTGATCGTCGAGTACTCGCGGGCACCGCCCCACGGAATCGCATCCACCGCATCGAACAATTTCTTGGCGACGCGGTAGGGATTGGTTTCATTGCCCACTGCTTTGCGCGAGAACTCACGCATGGCCGGGGTGAACACCACATGCGGTGCACGCTCGGCCAGATAGGGTTGCAGCTCAGGGTCCCGCGGCGTTGGCAACACCTTGTCCGGGTCGATGATGAAGCGACGCGCGGAGATGGTGAGTTCGTAGCTGACAGAGAACTCGGTAGGTGTGCCTGCGACGGCCTTGCGCTCAAGATAGGCAGTGCGCTGCAAGGTATCTTCCGGCGCGATCTGAGCGCCTTGCGGCACGCTGCTCAGCCATTGAATGTTGTCCTGCTGGCCGGGTATCGAACGCGGATACGGCAGCCAGGCACGCACCGTCTTTCCAGCCGGCACCGCATCGGCATCGACCTTGATCGACTGGGTGATACGCACACGACGCGGACTGATGCTGGTCTGGCCGCTCTGCTCCGACGCCTTGATCACCTCGACATGGTGCGAGCCCAGCCGTTCGTACGGGCCGGGCCGGGAAACGCGCTTGTCGGCCGGCCGCCGATTGGAGGCCTCGGCACTGAACAGGAACAGGTTGTTCGGCGCACGCTTGAACCAGCGGCGCTGACCATCGATGTCCAGGTGCTCGATCAAGCCGGCATCATCCCAGGCCTTGAATTCTTCATCACGCAGATCCGGCACCGACCTGCGCACCGCAGCCTTGGCCTGCGCTTCGTCCAGGGTGAAATCCAAGCGGATGCGGCGCATGCGCTCCTGCTGGAACAGGTAGGCGGCGCGGCTGTCGGCGTCAGTGCCGGTCGCGGCCAATGCCTTGTCGATCTCGGCCTGCGCGCCGGCAAAATCGCCACGGTCCACACGCGCCGTCAACTCGGGCAGCGCCATCGATGGCGCCTCACCGGCATAGGCGATCCAGGCCACGCCCATGCACAAGGCAGAGGCGAGGACCGTGCGGGCGAACGGGGCGCGGGCAAAGCGGGCAGAATCGGCGTTTGATGCCACGGCAACACTTCCACGTGCAGGGTGGTTAACGCTGTGTAACACGCACCCGATAGCCGGTCAATAATTTATTCTTGCTTTCGACGGCGAAAGGAATAAATATTCCTGAGCATCAACGAGGGGAGCTTCCCAATGCTTGCTTTGCCGCCGCTATCCCAGCGCCGACGCCTTGCCCCGCTTGCGCGGGCTTTGATCCTCGCCACGGCGCTGTGCGCCGGGCCGGCTTTTGCGCTGTCGCCGCCACCTGCGGCAACGGTTGCGCCCTCTTACGCCGGCATCATCGGGCTGGAAGAAGCCCTGCTGACGCCGCAGCCCTGGATCAGCAGGCTGCCCAACGCCGACGCCGTGATCCTGGACCGCGCCGCCATCGAGGCGCAGAACGCGCGCATGCGCCAGCTCGATGCCTCCATCATCGACCTGCACAAGCTGCCCGCGCTACTGCCACAAGTATTGGTCCGCGAGCAGATCGCCGGCATCTCCAAGGCCCCGACCCGCACCCTGTACGACGTGCACGGCAAGCAGGTCACGCCCGCCCAGCTGCAAGCGGTGACCGCCAACCTCGGCCTGGATGCGATCCCGGCCACCCGCCCGATCCAGTACGGCCTCGTCGTACACCGCGCCGCGCTGCGCGCCTTCCCAACCGAACTGCGCGTATTCAGTAGCCAGGGCGATACCGATATCGACCGCTTCCAGGAGTCGGCGCTGTTCCCCGGCGACGCGGTGGCAGTGCTGCATGAAAGCGCCGACGGCAAGTGGGTATTCGTCGCCAGCGAGCGCTACGCAGCGTGGATGGAGAAGCGCTTCGTCGGCGTCGGCAGCGCCGAGCAGGTCTTCGGCTACGGCGCCACCGGCCCGTACCGGGTGATCACTGCTGGCAAGGCCTTCACCGCGCACTCCCCGGAAGAGCCGCGCGTCTCCGACCTGCAACTGGAAATGGGCGTGCGCGTGCCGGTGCTGGCCGACTGGCCGGTGATGGACCCGGTCAACGGCCAGCAGGCACATGGCGGCCACGTGATCCAGCTACCGGCTCGCAATGACGACGGCAGCCTGGCGCTGGTGCCGGCCCTGCTGCCGCGCTCGCAGGAATCGGCCAGCGACTACCTGCCGCTGACCCAGGCCAACCTGATCACCCAGGCCTTCAAGTTCCTCGGCGAACGCTATGGCTGGGGCCACTCCTATGACACCCGCGATTGCAGCGGCTTCGTCTCGGAGATCTACCGTAGCTTCGGCGTGCTGCTGCCGCGCAACACCAGCGCACAAGCAATCAGCCCGGCCTTGAACCGCGTGCCCTTCACCGACAAGGACAGCAAGGCCAAGCGCAGTGATGCAATCGCCAAGCTGCAGGTCGGCGACCTGATCTACATCCCCGGCCACGTGATGATGATGCTCGGTGAAGCCAATGGCATGACCTGGGTGATCCACGATACTTCCGGTGGCAGCTGGTTCGATGCCAGCGGCAAGCGCGTGCATGCCAGCCTCAACGGCGTATCGGTGACCCCGCTGCAGCCGATGATGGCCAGCGACACCGCCAGCTACATCGACCGCATGACCAACATCCAGCGCATCCGCCTGCAAGACACCAAATGAAGATCACCGACATCGAACTTGGCATGCTCCGCGTGCCGCTGAAAACCCCGTTCAAGACCGCGTTGCGCACCGTGGAAACGGTGGAAGACATCGTGGTGATGGTGCGCACCGACACCGGCAACACCGGTTATGGCGAGGCACCGGCCACGGCGGTGATCACAGGCGACACCCACGGCTCGATCATCGAGGCCATCAACACCTTCATCAAGCCACGTTTGATCGGCGAGGACATCAGCAACCTCAACCGCATCTGCGGCCTGATCCAGACCTCGCTGGAGCGCAATACCAGCGCCAAGGCAGCGGTGGAGATCGCCATCTACGATCTGTGGGCACAGCTGCACAAGGCACCGCTGTACCAGATGCTCGGCGGCGGCGACCCGGTGATCACCACCGACATCACCATCAGCGTCGACTACATCGACAAGATGGTGGCCGATTCGCTGTCGGCAGTGGAGCGCGGCTTCGAGTCGCTGAAGATCAAGGTGGGCAAGGACATCGGCCTGGACATCGAGCGGGTCAAGGCCATCCACGCCGCCGTCGAAGGCCGCGCCCTACTGCGTCTGGATGCCAACCAGGGCTGGACCGCCAAACAGGCGGTCTACGCAATGAACGTGCTGGAGAATGCAGGCGTCGTGCTGGAGCTGCTGGAACAGCCGGTGAAGGCTGCCGACATCGCTGGAATGAAGTACGTCACCGAGCGCGTCAACACGCCGGTGATGGCAGACGAAAGCGTGTTCAGCCCGCACCAGGTATTCGACCTGATACAGCAGGGTGCAGCCGACATCATCAACATCAAGCTGATGAAGACCGGCGGCATTTCCAACGCGATCAAGATCGCCGACATCGCCTCGTTGTACGGAGTACCGTGCATGATCGGCTGCATGCTGGAATCCAGCATCAGCGTGGCGGCAGCGGTACATCTGGGCGTGGCCAAGTCCGGCGCGATCAACAAGGTGGATCTGGATGGACCATCGCTGAGCCAGTTCAATCCGGTGGTGGGCGGGGTGATCTTCAACGAATCGGAAATCAGCATCACCGATGCGCCGGGTCTTGGCATCATCGAGGTACGCGGGCTGGAGATGATCAAGCCGTGATCACGCAGGCGGCAACCGGTCTCTCCTCGGTTGCCGCCGCCGTGGTCGCGCATGCGCAAACAACAGCACCGGCAAAGCCCGGTGCTGTTTTGTTTTGGAGATGGTCTTCCAGCCATCCAACGCACCAGAACACAGTCATTCCCGCGAAGGCGGGGTTTTCAACCGACGAATGTCGGGTCATCGCTCCTGCTTCTGCTCCAGCCCCCTCCCTTGCGCGCAGCGCAGGGGAGGGTTGGGGTGGGGTAGCTTCGGCTTCGGCTACGGCTTCGGCTTCGGCGGCGGCGTGGGCTGCGGCTGCGGCTGCGGCTCCGGCTGCGGCTTCGGCTTCGGCTTGGGCTGCGGCTCCGGCTTCGGCTTCGGCTTCGGCTTCGGCTACAGCAAAAGCCAGAGCAAAGGCTTTCTCTCCCCTACGGGGAGCGAGTTACTTTTCTTTGCTTGTGCAAAGAAAAGCTAACCAAAAGAGGTGCTTTCTCAACAGCCGAATGGCTGGTCAAGCACACCCTGCCTACGCGCCTTCCGCGCTGCGCGCTCCAGGTTCACTCCGCTGGCAGGATTTTTCGACGATACATCCCTGTATCGTCGAAAAACGACGCACATCCTTGTGCGTCGCCCCGTTCGGGGTCTTGTCTGCCAGCTCCGTCGCTGCGGAAGGGGACCCGGTGGAGCACGAACAACGGCAGGAGCCGGAGCAACTGCAACTGCAGAAGCCCCCCCTCCCCAACCCTCCCCTGCACTTCGTGCAAGGGAGGGGGCTGGAGCAAAGACACGGGCACAGGCGAAAGCCCAAAGCACCCTCACCCCAACCCCTCTCCCGCTTCGCAGGAGAGGGGCTCCCGAGCAACAGCCGAAGCAGCAGCACTGCTCCACTTGCTTACGCAATCCCTTAAAGTCTTCAGCAGATAAACACCCATACGCCCATGCCACCTCTGGTAAAAATCCGCTCCGAACGCGAACAGATGTCGGCCATCGAACGGCGCATCGCCGACTTCATCCTCGACAACGCACACCTGCTGCGCGATTACTCATCGCAGCAGCTCGCCAATGCCTTGGATATCAGTCAGTCCAGCGTCGTCAAGTTCAGCCAGAAACTCGGCTTCAAGGGCTATCCAGACTTGAAATACTCGGTAGGCGCCGCCGTCGCCGCTGCCGGCAATGGCGAAAGCACCAGCTGGCCGCCGGAGGACCAACCCGGTGGCTACCTGCTGGTTGCCGAAACCCTCCGCCGCGCCAAAGCCGCTGCCGAAGAAGAAACCATGGCGGCCAACCCGCAGGCCGACGTCGAAGACGTCATCGCATTGATCGACAACGCTCCAAAGGTCTTCATCTATGGACTCGGCGACGACGGTCTGTACGCGCGTGAGTTCGCCATGCGGCTGTCGCTGCTGGGCATCCTCACCGTGCAGCAGGCTGATCCCATCCTGATGACCGCCAACCTCTCCGCCGCCCGCCCCGGCGACGTGCTGCTGGTGTTCTCCGAGTTCGGCAAGCTGCCGCAGCTGTGGCAGTTGTCGCGGCAGTTCCAGGAAGTCGGCGGAAAAGTGGTATCGATTACCCGCCATACCGCCAATCCGCTACGCGCGCACGCAGATGCCTCATTGGCCATCTGCGCGCATGACCCGCAACCACCCATCGCGCAGCTGCTCTATCGCAGCTCGCTGCAATACCTGCTGGATTTCGTGTTCGTCCTGCTATGCCAGACCAATCCTGATCGGCAACGGCAACTGGCATTGAACCAGGAACGCATCCAGCACCTGATCGACATCTGACCGCAGGAGCCGCCGCCATGCTCACTCTGTTCCAACGCAACTTCCGACACCTGCTGGGCTGCGTGTTGATGGTCATCGCACCTGCCAGCATTGCTGCGCCGCTCGCCGCACCAATGAGCGAAGCGCGCCAGCTGATCGTGGTCACTGCACCTACGTGGGACGCCACCAACGGGCATCTGCAGGCCTTTGAACGCACCGACGCTGGCTGGAAAGCACACGATGCCGGCTTCGATGTCAGTCTTGGCCGCAGTGGCAGTGCCTGGGGCATAGGCGTGCATCCACAGCAGAAGGATGGCCCGCACAAGCAGGAAGGTGATGGCCGCAGCCCGGCCGGCATCTTCAACATCGGCCCGGCGTTTGGCTATGCCGAGCACATCACCAGCGCCATGCCCTACCAGCCGATGCTGGCCAGCAGCTATTGCATGGATGTGCCGGCATCGCCGCTGTACAACCAGATTGTCGATGCCGCCAAGGTTGGCGAAGCCGCAGTGAAGGGTTCCACCGAGGCCATGCGCCTGGACCTGCACAACAACGGCGACCGTCGTTACCGCGAAGGCTTCGTCATCGAGCACAACCCCGCTGCGGTGCCCGGACAGGGCAGCTGCATCTTCGCCCACCTGTGGCGCCAGCCCGGCGAGGCGACCGCTGGCTGCACCGCGATGGAGCCAGAGCGCATGTCGGCCTTGCTGGAATGGCTGTCGCCCGAGGCCAAGCCGCTGTTCGTGTTGTTGCCCGAGGCCGAGTACCAGCGGCTGCAGCGCAGTTGGGATTTGCCCGCACTTTCAGAAACTACTCGTTGAGCATTTTCCCGGTTCCGGGCATCTTCCCTTCTCTTTAGCCAAGCCATCCCTTCATGACCGACAGCGCACCCGCAAAATCTTCCAAGGTCTCAGCGCCCGTCAAGGTGCTGATCGCGCTGGTGCTGGCCGCCATCGTCGGGCTGGCGTTGACCGCCTACGACCAGACGCTCGCACTGAAGATCGCCGACCTGCTGCGGCCGATCGGCCGGCTCTGGCTCAACGCACTGCAGATGACGGTGGTACCCCTGGTCACCGCACTGGTCATCGTTGGCGTCAATACCGCCAGCAATGCCGCCGCGTCCGGGCGTACCGCGCGCAACGCGATCATCGTGTTCCTGATCCTGCTGGTCGGCTCGGCCGCGTTCTCCGCGGTCATCACTCCGTTCCTGCTGGACCTGCTGCCGCGCGATGCAGACAACATCCAGGCCTTCCGCGACGCGTTGCGCTCGCCAACGACCGCCGCCACGCCGCTGAGCGCCGCACAGTGGATCAGCTCGCTGATTCCCAGCAATGCGCTGGCAGCAGCTGCATCCAGCGCGATGCTGCCGCTGGTGGCCTTCGCCATGTTCTTCGGCTTTGCCCTCAGCCGGCAGGAGCCGGAGCGCCGCGATCGCATCCTGGACATCATCCGTATCATCGCCGACACCATGATCACCATCGTGCGTTGGGTGCTGTGGGCTGCGCCGGTGGGCGTGTTCGCGCTGGTATTCGTGGTCTGCGCCGAAGTCGGGATGAGCATCATCGGCGTGCTGGGCTATTACATCGTGCTGATGTGCGTGATCTACATCCTGATCACCTTGCTGCTGTACCTGGTTGCCCGCTTCGCTGCCGGCGAACCGTTCGGCCGCTTTGCCCGTGCGCTGGTACCGGTGCAGGTGATTGCCGGCAGCACGCAGTCTTCGCTGGCCTCGCTGCCGGCAATGATCGACAGCGCGCGCAATCGCCTGGGCTACCCGGCGGCACTGACCTCGCTGGTGCTGCCGATGGCGGTATCGCTGTTCCGCATCACCAGCCCGGCGCAGTACATCGCCGTGGCCAGCTTCATCGCCTGGCTGTACGGCATCGACGTACATGCCTCGCAATATGCGGTCGCGGTGCTGCTGGCGGCGGCGATCAGCATGGGCTCGACCGGCCTGCCCGGCCAGGCCAACTTCATGACCAACAACATGCCGATCACCCAGAGCCTGGGCCTACCGGTGGAACCGCTGGGCGTGCTGTTGGCGGTGGACACCATTCCCGATGTGTTCTGCACCATCGGCAATGCCACTGGCGGCGTCACCGCTACCGGTATCGTTGCCCGGCATACGGCACAGCACCCGGAGCAGGACCAGACCAGCGACAGCTGATTGCCTGCAGCCACTCCCGCCAGCGGCGGGAGTGACCTTCAATCATTCCTGCGGCGGCAGCGGCGGGCTGCCATATGCAGCATCGGCCGCCATCACGTCGCGGGTGTTCTTCTGCACGGCGACAGCACCGAACAGCGACAGCGCGAACGACATGCCATAGAAGCCTTTCTCGCTGAGCAGCAGGGTCGCATTCCACAGGCCGACCAACAGCAGCAACAGAGCGCACAGCAGCGCGAACCAGCACAGGCTGTAATACAGGTTACTTACCGGGATTCCTTCCAGGCGGTCACGCACGCTCTTCTGCAACGATACCGCCGAGAACAGGCCGAACAGCAGCAGGGTCAGGTAATAGCCCTTTTCGTTGAGCAACATCTCGGCATTGAACAGGCCGACCAGATATGCCACCGCCCCCAGCAACAATGCCGTCCATGCAGACGCAATGAACGCAGCAGAGGGGCGATTGATCTGTTGTTTCGTCATGAAAACTCCTTTTTGGTGGATGCAGGGGCCCAGTTCCACGGGCGCTCGACCGCTACGGTAAGCGATTCCGCGCACCGCTCCCATCCCCGAACGGACAGCATCGGCCGCCATGGTGTACAACCCTGCACTGGTATCGCATCCCGCTTCCGGAGACCTCCATGCCCCGTACCCTCCTGCTCAGCATGAGCCTGGCCCTGGCCCCCGCCCTGTTCACCAGCGCCTGCGCTGCCGACCCGGACCCGGCCGCCGAAGCCGCGGTGAAGCCCGCGCAATGGCCGTTCACCGCCACCGAGACAGCCCGCTTTGATGAACCTTGGGCGATGACCTTCCTGCCCGACGGCAGCCTGCTGGTCACCGAGAAGGCCGGCAAGCTGGTCCATTTCGATCCCGCCAGCGGCAAGCGCGGCAACATCAGCGGCGTCCCGACCGTGGCCTATGGCGGCCAGGGTGGCTTTGGTGACGTGCTGGCCCATCCGCAGTTCGCCAGCAATGGGCTGGTCTATTACAGCTATGCCGAAGACGGTGAGGACGACACCCGCGGTGCCGCCGTCGCCCGCGCCAAGCTGGTCCTGAATACCGATGGCAGCGGCACCTTGAGCGATGCGCAGGTGATCTGGCGGCAGACGCCAAAGGTGACCGGTCGCGGCCATTACGGCCATCGCCTGGCGTTCGGCCCGGATGGCAAGTTGTGGATCAGCTCCAGCGAGCGGCAGAAGTTCGACCCGGCGCAGGACATGAAGACCAACCTGGGCAAGATCATCCGCCTCAACGACGACGGCAGCGTGCCGGCCGACAACCCGTTCGTGGCGCAGGGCTCGCCGGCCGACCAGGTGTGGTCGCTGGGTCATCGCAGCGTGCTGGGTATCGCCTTCGACGGCAACGGCAAGCTGTGGGAACACGAGATGGGTCCGAAGGGCGGCGACGAGCTGAACCTGATCCAGCGCGGCGGCAACTACGGCTACCCGATCGTCTCCAATGGCGATCATTACGACGGCCGCCCGATCCCCGATCACGACACCCGCCCGGAATTCATTGCCCCGGTGGTGACCTGGCGCCAGGTGATCTCGCCGGCCGGCTTCATCATCTACAACGGCAAGCAGTTCCCGCAATGGCAGGGCAGCGGTTTCATTGGCGGCCTGTCGTCCAAGTCGCTGGTGCGCGTCGCCTTTGATGGCGACAAGGCCCGCGAAGCCGAACGCTTCGACATGGGCCAACGTATCCGCGAAGTGGAGCAAGGCCCGGACGGCGCACTGTGGCTGCTGGAAGACGGCGCCAACGCAAAGCTGCTGAAGCTGACGCCGAAGGCAGGCTGACGCTCCCGACCCTGTAGTGCCGAGCCATACTCTGCAGAGGCTTTACCGGTAACGCTCCTTGTCGAGCATGGCTCGGCACTACAGATGAGGCTTTACTGATAAAGCCCCTTGCCGAGCATGGCTCGGCACTACAGCCGTCAGCGCAGGCGTACGGCCAAACCTATCGCCTGCACAAAACCATAAGTGACAAGCGCGGCCGCCAGTCCCAAGGTCAAGGGACTGGCATTGCCCATGCCCGCCCCCATGCCCTGGCTGAAAGCGCCGCCATACCAGCGCCAGGCCAAGCGCCCGATCAACAGCACCGCCAGGGCACCACCGATCCAGGGATTCGGCGTATAACCCATCCGCCCATCGCGTGGGCTGATCAACGTGTGTTTGAGTGCGAACAAGCCCAGGCCAATGCCGGCAACCGCACCGGCGGCAATGCCCAACGCGACATGCGGGATATATATCGCTGCAGCCACCAACGCAGCACTCACCAGCGTCAGGATGACGATGCGGATGCCATTGCGAACCGGCCGCCACGGCTGCCAGCCGAAGTGGCGACGGATGCGTCGGTAATACAACCAACCGAAACCGGCCGTCATCAACCAAGGCATGTAGACAGGCAATGCAGCAGGCATGAAGCGTCCCTTCTGTTGTAGGAGCGGCGTAAGCCGCGAAGCTGGCAATGCACCAGACATCCGTAACGCAAAAACCGCGCCTGTAGTGGGGGGGGGCGCGCCCGGGCCGGGCCGCCCCCCGCCCACCCCCCCCCCCCAGGCCCGGGGGCGCCGCTGGGAAAACAACCCACAACCACCCCCCCCCCGCCAGCCGCC
>NZ_JBRRDW010000065.1:0-20382 GCF_056759895.1 Stenotrophomonas sp. STEN038 | reverse complement strand
ATTTGTAGGCTTGCCGGGTCTTGCTGGTGATCTTGCCTGCAGACATGACTGTCTCCCAATGCTACCCCCAACAGAGGCTAGCTCTGTCTAGGAAATCCTGGGAACTCCAGACCAGCCCTGTCGTAATGTCATTTCTGCCGGCGATTCGGGCCTTCCAATCTTCTATTCCGTAAGCCACCAAGTCCCTCCAGCTCTTATGAAAAACCCATCAATTATTTTGAATGATCGCGAACTAGTTGCAAATGAATCGTAGAAAGTTCTGTTAATACAGAAAAATTAAAAGCGTCCGCAATAACCGGGTGCAAACAAATCTAATCATTCGCACCAGGAGAACTCACTTGCAACAGTTTCCATGATTCGTTGCCGACATCTCTCCGAATCACTGCGAACCAATGCATAAAAGTAAGGCTTCCCCGCGCATACCCCCCTGTCTCTTTACCATCCATCGCAAAGAACAGATGCTTACCCTGACTAACAGCAACTATCGCAGGACCAGATGGCGTGATCGTAAGTCCAAGATGCTTTGGGGCCGGAGGAGCCCCGGTGGTCACCTCGCCGTCTGCGTACCAGCTAAAGCCCTCGGAAAGCCCAACCGCCACGTCGCTTTCATCATCACGTACACGCCAGAGTGGCTGCCCATATTCGCCTGCGAGGTTGAGCAAGTATTTGTTCCCATCATGCATCTGAACTTTAACGCGCCAAAACCCATCGACGAACAACAACTCGCCAACATCAGCGGCACCGGTAGTCTTCTGCACAAATACACGCAAGTCCATTCCGCTATCTCCAAGCGCCTCCTTCCAAGGCTCAGGAAATGTACTTCAAACGAACACACTAAAATAGCTGGCAGCGCAGGGTTTCCTGAGCCACCAAGCCGTCTCCCGCGCTCTAGACCAACATCCCGCCAGTGGATGGGGATAGGGTGGGGGCAGCCCCACCCGCCTACCCCCACCCTGAAACCATTGCGCCCCAATGGTTTCGGGTGATTGTGGGGGTAATGGGGGCAATGTGGCGGCATTCTCTAACCTCCCCATAAAACAGGGTTAAAGGGGTACATCCTTAGCGCCCTCTTATCCTGTTCCGTTCCAACTCATATAGATAGATACCCCCATTACCCCCATAGGGAACGAAAAGCCTGGTGCCGCAATGGATCCGGACATGGGGGTAATTTTTTCACTACCCCCATACCGTCCTCATTACCCCCACCCCGATGCACAAAAAAGCCCCGCCATAGGCAGGGCCGACTGATGATCGTCGTCAGGGTCAGAACGGCGGGACCCCTGGCACCTGCCACTGGCGCACCTTGTGTCGAATGCGCTGGGGCAGTTCCAGGTCGCACAGAACACGCACGGCCTCATTCGCCTGAGCGCGGGTAGCTTTGTCGTAACCCACGGCGGCAAGGACCTCGCGAGCATTCAACCATCGCCCAACATCCTGCACCTGATCGCCGCAAAGGCTACGGATCGCATCCGCGATTGGATCGGTTGCAGTGAAGGTGTCATTGCTGTTGCTGAGTCGCGTAAGTTCGGTGGCGCTCAGATCCCAAGTCCGAAGGCCAGGGCCTTCGCGATGCTCAGCACGGAACCAGGTCAACACTTCAGCCCACAGCTGCTGGGTATCGATAGCGTGATTGATGTCCAGGCGCTCCACCGGAAGCGTCCACCACCGCGCGTTGCCGGTCGGATCGTGCAAGAACTGTTCGTCGTTCACACTGGCGAAAAAGACAGTCCTTCGCTGAATCTGCTCCGCCTGGGCCGCATACGGCTTCCGGTAGACATCTTCGGATCGACTGATAAAGCCCTTCAGCGCGGCGATATCTGCTTTCCGGAACGTGGCATCAAGTTCGCCAAGTTCACCCAGCCAACAGCTTGTCGCGCGCAGCACGTCATCAGTGTTGCGCGGGTCAATGATCAACCCTTCACGGATCAGGTCCTTCTGTCGGAAATCGACAAGTCGTTTAAACCAAGTCGTTTTTCCCGAAGCTTGCGGACCTTGGAAAACAAGCACACCACGGCTTGAGAACCCCTCCGGCACATACGCAGCCGCGACGGCAGAAATAAGCCACTTGCGCAGGAGCAGTGGCGCCCACTGCTGATCGAAACCATCCCTGAGCATGATGGTCGCGACCAAGTCGTCGAACCGCGTGACACCATCCCACGGCTTGGATTCGATCCACGTCGCGACTGGGTTGTAAGGCCGCTGACTGGCAACCGTTGCAACGAACCGCTCCACGTTCGCTGCTGGGAACCCGGTAGACGCGCACAGGGAAAGAATGCGGCTCATGGCTGAGTTGCGCACGTTGTCGGCGCAAACCGCCAAGCTACCAGGGAAGTTGATTTCCAAGTCCTTCGAAATCACGTTGTAGCGCACAGTGATACTCGCGCGGCGCATCAACTCGGCGACGTTATCAATCGTCGCCAGCGGGCGGCCTTTGCCGTCCACCTCAGGGAACGGCGTGTAACCATCCACGGCACGCGGATCGAAGTCGGGCAGGGTGTCGTTACCTTCCTGGTCAACGATAGCCGCAGGCATCGGCGGCATCAGCTGCCGCTGCACCACGTCGATTCCTTCGCGCTGTTGCAGATCGTTGAAGTCGGTCGGCCTGTCGTCCAGGTCGGCGAACTCAGGCACCACCAGGCGGCCACGCACAGCGAATGTGGCGCGCTCGGCGAAGTGAACGCCGGGGTTTTCGATTTCACCCATCTTCGACCAGCGGTCATGGTCAGCTGCGATAACGAAATTCACGCCAGGCATCAGCGCGCGCAGGTCTTCGGCCACGGCCACCATGTTGCCGGCGTCGAACGCCACGGCCACGCACCAGCCAGTGGCGTCGTGGATCGTGGCACCAGTGGCGTACCCTTCGCACACGACGATGGTTTCGCCATCGCGTGGCGGCGATCCGATCATGAAGAACCCGCCGCGCTTGCGGCCTCCCTGCATGAAGTCCTTATCGCGGCCCATCGGGTTGTTCTTGTCTGGAAAGATGGCCTGCATCGACACAATCTTTCCGCTGGTGAGCATAACTGGCACCAGTAGTGCGTCAGGAACGCGCAGCCATTCCTCGCCGTCGTCATTGCATTTAGACCATGTGGCAAGGCGCAGCCCGTAGGAGCGCACGCCCTTACGCACCAGGTAAGGGTGCGAGTCGTCAGCCGGAACGGCGTCCTGCCATAGCAGATTAACAACCCTTGCAGCTTCGCCCTGGCGCTCCTTTTCCTCGCGTTCGCGCTCAGCTTTCGCTTGTGCCATGCGCGCTGAAATCTGCGCGCGTTCGTCGTCTGTCAGTTCGTTGTGGCCCTTTGCGCACCATGTATGCGCAGCACCATCCTTCCACGTCCCGAACGAACCTGCTGGGATGTTGTCGCAAAACAGGCACGCCCAACCGTTACGCGATCCCCTGCGGTCGCCCTTGACGTGGAAGCGGACCATTTTCCCGTCAGCCTCAATACTCCCGCGCGTGAATACAGGAAGGATGCCGACTTCAGCCATCGCCGACAGGAAGGCTTCAATAACCTGGCGCTCCACTTGTTGCACGCTGTTGCGACGACGGATATATTGACCCTGCCGAGTCGCTCCGGCATCTGTAATTTGCTTCAACGACACCCCGGTTGCCGCCGGGGTTTCGTTTGTCTGGCGCTCACTCATTAGGCGATCACCCCGCCATCGCCGGTGACGGCATTAAGGAAGCGCACCAACTCGGATTCCCTGAAGCACAGACGCTTACCAACCCGAGTCCCACGAAGTTTTCCTGAGCGCGTCAGATTCCAAAGCGCGGTACGGCCGATACGAAGTAATTCCATCACTTCGTCCACTGAAATTAGTTTTTCCATGTTTGCGGTTACTCGCTTATTGTTTCGCCTGATGCGGAAATATTCCGTCCAAGGACTGATCGGTTTCGACTTGCAGAATTTCCGCGTCTGCCCCTGCCAGGTGAACTTCGCGCAGGACAAGCGGAACCCACACCGCGACGAAATCGACAAGGTTCTGAAGCAATCGAATCTTCCAGCGATGTGCGCCTTTCGCGTTGGAAGCGTGCCCCTTGATCACGCCAGCCGTATAACCCATCCATCGTTCCTCGAGTCCGTGGATCATTGCCAGGCAAATGCAATAGCGCCACGCAGCCATGCTCTGTGCGCAGACACTAGGATTCATCACCAAGATGCGCAGCTGCGCTTTGGCGCACTCACGCCAAAACCACAGAGGCGGCAATTTCCGTAGTGCCGCGCGAACCGCTGCCGCGTCAGTCTGGTCGTGAACTTGACGGGTATCGGGTTCGCCTCGGGGTTGCTCAGACGCCGCGTCCTTACCGACGCGGCGTTTCTTTTGGCCTCGCATCAACCGGCGGCCTCCACGCTGGCGAACCTATTGGCGATCCAGCGATCAACGGCGGCTGGATTCCAGCCAACCGCGCGCTTGCCGATCTTCACTTGTGCGGGGAAGGTTCCCTCCGCGATATCGCGATAAAGCGACGCACGGCTACGGCCAGTCCTGGCGATGACACTCGGCAGGCGTTCTATTTCAAGTCGATTGTTTTTTGACACGGTGTTGATCCGTCGTTTGATTGACGGCACCCATGCTATGAGCTTTTTTCGCAACAACAACAAGCGCGCAGAACGTCTCAACCCGGCGCGTTACCGCTACTTCACGCTCAATCATTCTCGATCATGGCGCATCACAAGCGGCAATCCAATCCGTTCACCCTCCGTTTGGCTTGGCAGCACGCGTCAATTATTCACGCCACCCGACTGCGCAAACTTAGCCCAATCGGCCATCAGTGCGCGGCGCTTGGAAAGTAGGTCGCCGCGTCGATAGGCGGCCTCCACTTTATTGACGATCACATGGGCCAAAGCTGCCTCCGCAATCTCTCGCGGTGCATCAGTGCATTCTGCACACCAATCCCGAAAAGTGCTGCGGAAACCGTGCGGCACAGCAACGCGTGCAATGCCGCTCTTATCTAGCGATTTTGGATCAAAAAAGCCCGCACCACCCGCCTTGATATCGGCCGCGTGCATATCCTTGATGACCTTCGCCAAGGTTGCGTCGGATAGCTCGCCACCAGTTGGGGAAGCGAACACCAGGCTGATGCCATCCAGACGCGGAACTTCCGCCAGAATATCCAAGGCACGCCGACACAATGGGACCACGTGTTCCCGACCAGATTTCATGCGTTCGGCAGGAACCGTCCAAGTCTTAGCGCCCAGGTCTATTTCAGACCAAACTGCACCGCGTACCTCACCGGATCGTGCGGCGGTCAAAATCTGAAACTCCAACGCACGTGCTGCACCTGACCGCTGGCGCAATGCCAGAAAGAACCGCTGCAACTCGCCATAAGGTAGTGCAGGTTGACTCCGCACCTTCGCCACCTTCGACGGCTTGGCAAGGATATGTTCCAAATTCCCCCGCCACCGTGCAGGGTTCTCACCCGTGCGATGTCCTGCCACTGTCGCCCAATCAAGCACCGCCTCGATTCGCATCCGTACCCGACTCGCCGTCTCGGTCCGCGTCGTCCAGATCGGGGAAAGCACGGACTCGATGTGTTTCAACTCAATTGCATCAACGGGCATGGAGCCGAGAATGGGGCTGGCATAGGTCGCCAGCGTATTGCGCCACTGCTCCCCATGCTTGGCGTTCTTCCATTCAGGGGACTTAGCTGCAATCAACCGGTGCGCTGCATCATCAAATGCCATCGATCTACCGGCCCGCTCCCGCACGGCCTGCCGCGATGACTTTGGCATTCCCCCTTCGCCAAGCACTCGACGGCACTCGGCGACCTTAGCCCTGGCCGAAGCAAGCCCAGTCGTGGATAGACCACCCAAGCCAAGTTCCTTCCGCAAGCCATCACGCTGAAACCGGAATACCCAGCTGGCACTGCCCCCTTTCGCCACCTGAAGCAGTAGACCACCTCCATCCGCGTGATAGCCAACCCGCGCTTTTCCACGCCTTGCGGCATCAACAAGCGCAGCAGACAGACGATTGATAGCAGCCATTTACCCACCTTTTTACCCATGTTTCGTGCCGAGATGATAGCACCCAACAGGATCCAAAGTGAGACGTTATGACTATGATAATACTTATGCATCAATTACTTATCGTTAAGTACGATGATGCACGGTGATCGTCCGTTATGTGAGTTCTGCGGACCCTCTCTCCGCCAGATAAAAAGAAAAGGCCGCCCATCGGGTGGCCTTTTCTTTTTATCCAGGGGAAAGCATGGGAGACGAGAACCCCAATGGGTTCGACCGCCGGTGCAGCCGGCGGGACGGCGCAGCCGCTCGAAGGGTGGAGGTGCGAAGCACCAAATCAACCCCCCTCTCTCCGCCAGATTACGCAAACCTCCTGAGCAATCAGGATTCTTTGCATTCTGAGCCGGCCATTGGTCGGCACCGGATATCAAACCCGTCAGTTCGAACAAAGCAGACGCCAATAGTGCTGCTCGATATCGGTCACCACAGGCAAGCACCAACTCTGAGCTTGGCTTGTCTGGATATACAGCACCCGCACCCTTCGCAGTCCAAGCAACAGCAATCCGTCAATGCAACATCCTATTTATTGGATGGAGGCTCCGCCTTGGCAGCGGGTGCAGACAAAGCAGCCTGATACTCAAGATGAATCAGCGGATAGGGCCTGCCCTGGTCATCAAATGGCGAACGGCCCGTACGTTTGAATCCCAGTTTTTCGTAGAAACCAATCGCTTGAGCATTCTGCTCATTGACGTCGGTAGTCATCCGGGAATGAAAACCAAGACCGTGGCGCACCAGAGCGGCACCAATTCCAGTGCCGCGGCAAGCCGGGTCTACAAACAGCGCCTGCATATGTCCGCTATCAATGAGCATGAAGGCGAGCGGGTAATCGCTTGCGTCCACCGCAAGCAGGAGCACCGCTTGAGGCAGAAAACCGCACACCATCTCGTCAATGGCAAGACGATCCTCCGGCGACAGAAAATCATGCGTGGCGTCCACCGCATTCCGCCATATTTCAACGACGCGCTCACCGTCTTCAGGCCGGGACTCTCTGATTCCTATCATTGCAATGACTCCCCCAACTTGGAATTTGTATACAGCCCCCACGAAGAGGGTCGCTTGCGATGGTTGATTTTGATTGAAGAAGCGCCGGCAGGAGGAGCGCTGTGGCGAAACATTCGATGTCGACGTCACAAGTTACCTCGCATGCCCAACCGCGACGGTCACCGCCGGGACAAGCACCGAGGAACATCCAGCCACAGTTGCAGTTGCAAAGGCGTGCCGCTGACTGACGGGACGAGCACATGCCAGCCCCCTCATCGACATGCTAGTTTTGCCATATTAGACCGATCTAAAAGGTGCGGGATGAAGCAGCTTGGCGCGACCCTGTTAGTGCTTGCAGCAACCGTGGCAACCTCCTCGTTGGCAGCGCCTTCAGCGCTAGCGGCCTCACCCGCCGCAAACGAAGCCGCCTACGCCGCCGTGAACCCCTTCATCGGTACCGGTGGCGAGGGTCATACCTATCCGGGCGCGACCATCCCTTACGGCATGGTCCAGCTGTCGCCCGATACCCGCATCCAGTCGCGCAAGAACGGCTATGGCTGGGCGGCGGGCTACCGCTATGACGACAACACCATCGTCGGTTTCTCGCACACACACTTTTCCGGCACCGGCCATTCGGATCTGGGTGATCTGCTGTTGATGCCGACTACCGGTGCGTTGAAGCTGGAGCGCGGCAATCCGGATCAGCCTTTAAGTGGCTATACCTCGCGTTTCAGTCATGCCAGCGAAACCGCGCAGCCTGGTTATTACGCGGTGACGCTGGACGACTACAAGGTGCGCGCCGAGCTCACCGCCAGCGCGCGCGTTGGCATGCACCGCTACAGCTTCCCGGCTGGCAAGCCGGCGCATGTGGTGCTCGACCTGCGTACCAGCATGTATGACTACCCGGGCAAGATCCTGTGGTCGCGGGTGCGGGTGCGGGCCGATGGCACGGTCACCGGCTTCCGCGAGACCCGCGGCTGGGCGCCGGGCCGGCAGCTGTACTTCGCGATGCGTTTCTCGCAGCCGCTAAGTAGCCATCAGCTGCACGACACCGAGCAGGATGTGGCCTACAAGGGCTTCCCGCCGCCGGGCGAGAAGGACCCGACGCAGCGCGCGCAGATCGAAGGCCGGCAGTTGGTTGCGGCCTTTGATGTGGTGCCGGAGGCCGGCAAGCCCTTGCTGGTGAAGGTCGCGATCTCGCCGGTCAGCGAGGAAGGTGCGATTGCCAACCTCGATGCGGAGGCGCCGGGTTGGGATTTCGATGGCATGCGCGCTACCGCCAAGCAGCAGTGGAGCAAGGCGCTGGGTGCGGTCGAAGCGCAGGGCAGCGCGGACGAACGCACCCGCTTCTACACCGCGCTGTATCACACGCTGCTTGGGCCGACCTTGTTCATGGACAGCGATGGTCGTTATCGCGGGCCGGACAACGCGGTGCATCAGGCAAAGGGGTGGACGAACTATTCGACCTTCTCGCTGTGGGACACGTATCGCGCCCTGCACCCCTTGGCCACGTTGGTGCAGCCACCACAGCGCACCAATGATTTCGTCAACTCGCTGCTGGCCTCACGCCGCGAAAGCCCTTATGGCGTGCTGCCGGTGTGGTCGTTCCACGGCCTGGAGACCTGGTGCATGATCGGCTACCACGCGGTGCCGGTGATCGCCGATGCCTATATGAAGGGCATCCGTGGCTATGACACCGAAGATGCCTTGCAGGCGATGGTCGCCAGCGCCAACTACGGTCCGTATGACGGCATCGCGCAGTACCGCGAGCTCGGCTATGTGCCTATCGATGAGGAAGGCGAAGCAGCCAGCAAGACGCTGGAATATGCCTATGACGACTGGACCATCGCGCAGGTGGCCAAGGACATGGGCAAGACCGAAGTGGCGAGCGAGTTCAACAAGCGTGCGGCGAACTGGAAGCATGCCTTCGACCCGGGCACCGGCTTCATGCGTGCGCGAAAGCGCGATGGCAGTTTCCGCGAGCCGTTCGATCCCAGCGCCAGTGGTTACGGCACGGACTTCACTGAAGGCAATGCCTGGCAGTACTCGTGGTATGTGCCGCAGGATGTCGCCGGCTTGGCTGCGGCGCATGGTGGCAGCGACAAGTTGCTGCAGCGCTTGGACGATGTGTTTGAAGCCAAGGTTGATCCGTCGATCTTCGCGCACATGGAAGACATCACCGGACTGATTGGCTGGTACGCACATGGCAACGAACCCAGCCACCATGTTGCCTACCTGTATGCACATGCCGGGCAACCGTGGCGCACGCAGGCGCGCCTGAAGCAGATCATGGACACGCAGTACGCGGCGCGCCCGGATGGCTTGGCGGGCAATGACGATCTTGGGCAGATGTCGGCTTGGTATGTGTTTACTGCGCTGGGTTTCTACCCGGTCACGCCGGGTAGCAATCAGTACATCATTGGCCGGCCGTTCCTGCCGCAGGCGACCTTGAATCTGCCGGATGGGAAGCGCTTCAGCATCGTTGCTACCGGGCTGGATGCAGCGCATACGTATGTTGGTTCGGTGAGCCTCAACGGCAAGCCGTTGGATCGTGCTTATGTGACGCACCAGGAGATTGTTGCTGGAGGGGAGCTGCGGTTCACGATGCAGGCTGAGCCGAACAAGTCTTGGGCTGCGGATGCGGCGACGTTGCCTTATTCGATGTCGCGTTGATTGGGATGTTTGATTTTTATCGCGCTACTCGGCGGTAAAAGCACGCTTCGCGCTCCCCTCTCCCCAACCCCTCTCCCGCAAGGGGAGAGGGGCTAAAGCTAAAACCGAAGCCAAAGCAGCCCCCTCCCCGGCTGCTAGATTGCAGCCTATGCCGATACGCCCCTACCAACCCGCTGATGCCGATGCCTGCCTGTCGCTGTTCGACAGCAATGTGCCCGAGTACTTCACGCCAGCCGAACGCACTGAATTCGCGCAGTTTCTGCAGCGCGATGCGCAGGGTTGTGACTATCAGCTGATCGAGCACGATGACCGGGTTGTCGCCTGCGGCGGCTTGGCGATACGGGCCGATGGCGTCGCCGTTTTCTGCTGGGGCATGGTCGAGCGCAGCCTGCATCGGCAGGGGTTCGGCAGGCAATTGAGCCTTGCGCGTTTACAGCAGGCCCGACAGAGCCCGAACGCGCGGCGCGTGGAGCTCAGCACCAGTCAGCACACGCAGGACTTCTACGCGCAGCTCGGTTTCACCGTGACCCGGGTCGTGGCGGATGGCCACGGCCCGGGCTTGGATGCGGTCGAGATGGTGTTGGAACTGCGCGAGGACTGAAGCAGCTATCAGCTGCTGGACAGCTTCATCAGCACCAGGCCGCTGACGATCAGCACCGCGGCGCCAATACGCATCGCGCTGATCTGCTCGCCGAGGAAGATGATGCCAATGATGAACGCGCCCACCGCGCCGATACCGGTCCAGATCGTATAGGCGGTGCCCAGCGGCAAGGTGCGCATGGCCAAGGCCAGCAACCAGAAGCTGGCGATCATGCCGATGATGGTGACGATGCTGGGAACCAGCTTGGTGAAACCGTGGGATTGCTTCATTGCCAGCGCCCAGACGATTTCCAGCACACCAGCGATCACGAGATAGATCCAAGCCATACAGCCTCCTAGAGAAGCCAGGCCGTCCTGGGTGAAGTCCCGTGATGGGCGGAGGTCGTCCTCCGTTGGGTGGGCATTCTATCCAAGGCGGGCGTCTGGGGCCGCTAACCGGCGGCTGCGGGTTACACGGGGTTCAAGCCGGAACGCTGGTCGGCTGGTGCATGCATACGTTACAATCGCCGCACACGATCAGGACCTGCTCCAGTTTGTGTCCGATCCATGAAGCATCGGCGGCTGATGATCGCATCGCCCCAGCCTCTCGTATCGTGAATGGCCGCGCCTAGCGCGGCCAAACCGTCTCTATGGTGGCCCCGTCGGCCCCTCGCGACGCTAGGTCGAAAATCCCGCCAGGGCCGGAAGGCAGCAACGGTATCGATCGACGCGGGCGCCGAGGTAAGCCGGCGGGGTCGCCACCTTTTTGGGCCCTTGAAAATCATTCCGTTCTTGAAGCGGTGATGACGCCTGCGTGCCTTGTAGCCCGGCTAAACGCCGCGCATCCGGGCTTTGGGTCGGGCCGGGCTTCTGCCCGGCGATCAACTGGTTGCCGACCACGAACTAGCTTTTATTGGTTGCGAGCTACCCGGCATGCGTGCCGGATGCGCTGCGCTTACCCGGGATAGCTTGCTGCGGAGGGTTCGGGCGGGGCTGAAAGAGGCTGGCTTCGGTCTTGCCCTCACCCCAACCCCTCTCCCGCATACGGGAGAGGGGCTTAGTGATCATTGCTTGGAGTTACTGGGGCCTACGTGCGCCCAAGCTCGGCGGAGCCGAAGCCCGACGCTCAGCCCTCAAACGGCTCCGCACGCGGCGCCGTCGGCTCGGCCAGTGCCACGCACTCGCCCGGCATCGCCACGCGGTGGCCGCGTGCGCGCAAAGCATCGCCATCGGCGGCGCTGGCGTAGTGGTAAAGCATCATCCGCGCCTGGGTGGCGGTGTCGTATTCGCGCTCCAGGTCGTCAACGCCGGTATGCGAAGGATTGCCGTGCAGTCCGCAGTCGTGGGCTATCAATTCGTTGTCATCGGCAAATCGCGCCAGCATTTCCGGGATCGGACGGGTATCGCCGCTCCATACCAGCGCGCCCTGCAGACGCAGGCCGTAGGCGGTTTCCGGCCAGTGGTGGCGTACCGGGAAGACTTCCAGTCGCAGGCCGTCATGCCAGAACGCATCGCCAACCACGATCAGCTGGAAGGCATCCCAGAAGTTGGCGCCGCCCTCGGCCAGTACGTTCGGGTAGTCGCCTACCCGCTTGTGCAGCAGCGGCACCAGCGGTGCCGGCACGTATAGCCGCACCTTGCCGCGCCGTTGTGGATTGAAGAAGGCATCGACGAACAGGCGCTCGAAGCCAGCCACATGGTCCAGGTGGATATGGGTGACGAACACCGCATCCGGCATGGCGCCGTAATGGTTGCGGTAAGCAGTCAGTCCTTCGCCGCCGCAATCGATGGTCAGCCACGGCTGGCCGCCGTGCTCGATCACCGACATCGGCGAGCCCAGCTCCACCGCCGACGCATTGCCGACGCCAAGGAAACGCAACGCCCAACTCATGTCACACGCCCCGGTTCCAGGCCAGATCATAGGCGCGGCGCAGCCGCGCATAGTCCTGCTCCACGTCCTCGCGGCTGCGCGCGCCGCGCAGCTTGAGCAGGGAGCGCAGCAGGCGCTTGAGGTTGCGCTCGCGCCAGCGGGTGGCGGGAATGCGCAGCACGCCGCGATCGAAATCGATCAGCCAACCACGGCGGGCGTCATCAAACAGGATGTTGTGGGCATTCAGATCAGCGTGATCCAGGCCCGCACGGTGGAAGCGCGCAATCATCCGCCCGGCCTCTTCCCACGGCGCGCCGCGCCCGGCCACCTGCGCGTGATCGGCCAGCGAGCGCACGTCTTCCAGCCGCTCCATCAGCAGTGCCGCCTTGTAGCGCAGGCCTTCGCGCATATAGAACGCGGCGTAGGGACGTGGCACCGGCAGCTTCTGCGCAATCAGCTCGCGCATCAGGCGGAACTCGGCAAAGCTGCGCGTCCGGTTGGCACCACGCCACAGATAGCTACTGTGGCTGAGCTTGGCGGCGACGCCGCCGCGCAGGTACTGGCGCAGCACACTGCGACCGAACGGCGCGTCGATGAACCATGCGCCGCCACGTCCGCCATCGCCCACCGGATGGGCCTTGCTGCCCCACTGCGCAGGCGCGAACAAACCGGGATCGGCTTGCCGCAGGCGTTCGCGGTCGAACAGAATGGCGCCATAGCCGCGACCATCGCGGCAGGGCGTCAGCGCTTCAGTGGCGTCAAATGCGACCATCTTTACGAGTCTAACAACACATGCCTGCATCGTCGTCCCCGTTGTGTCTTTTGCGCCTCTCGGCATTGGGCGATGTCACCCATGTGGTTCCGCTGGTACGCACCCTGCAGCAGGGCTTTCCGGGCACGCCGCTGCATTGGGTGATCGACAAGGCCGGCCACAAGCTGCTTGATGGCTTGCCCGGGGTCAGCTTCCACGTCTACGACAAGAACAGCGGCTTGGCCGGAATGCGTGCGCTGCGTCGCGAATTCCCGGCGGGCCGTTTCGATGCACTGCTGCAGATGCAGGTCGCCGCGCGCGCCAACCTGCTGTCGGCCTTCATCCCGGCCAAGCGCCGCATCGGCTACGACAAGTCACGCTCCAAGGACCTGCACGGGCTCTTCATCAACGAGCGCATCCCCGATCGCCCTGGCATCCACGTGCTCGACGCCATCGGCAGCTTCTGCGAGCCATTGGGCCTGAAGCAGACCGAGGTCAGCTGGGACCTGGCCACACCGCCGGCGGCCCACGAGTGGGCGCGCGCGCAATGGGAGGAAGATGGCCGCCCGGTGTTGATGATCTCGCCCTGCTCCAGCCACCAACGCCGCAACTGGTACGCCGAGCGCCATGCCGCACTGGCCGACCACGCTGCAAGCCAGGGCTGGCGAGTGGTGCTGTGTGGCGGCCGCAGCGAGTTGGAGCGCAGCACCAGCGACGCCATCCTCGCCGCGATGAAGCACCCAGCGCTGGACCTGGTCGGCAAGGACACGCTCAAGCAGCTGCCCGCGCTGCTGGCCCGCGCCTCGCTGCTGGTCACCCCGGACTCGGGCCCGATGCATATCGCCAATGCGGTCGGCACCAAGGTGCTGGGCCTGCATGCGGCCAGCAACCCGGCACGCAGCGGCCCATATTCCGACCGCCGCTATTGCGTGGACCGCTACGACGATGCCGCCCGTCGTTATCTCAACAAGCCCGCCAGCGCGCTGAAATGGGGCACCAAGATCGAGTTCGACGACGTGATGTCGTTGATCACGCTGGAAGATGCGATTGCCGCGTTCGAGCGTTATCGCGCGGATCATCATAGCTAAGCAGCTGCGGAGCCCCCTTTATGTAGGGGCGGCGTGATTTTGTAGGAGCGGCGTAAGCCGCGAAGCTGGCCATCCTGCGCCGCCCGGCATTCCTGCCTTCTGCTGATCTACGAGCTTCGCGGCTTATGCCGCTCCCACAACGCAGATCTAGGCTTTGTTTGTGGGAGCTGCGTCAGCTGCGAAGCTGGCTGTGCTGAAGCTTTGGGCATCACCGCCATGTACTGATGTACGAGCTTCGCGGCTTACGCCGCTCCTACAAAACCGATTCAGCCCGCGCGGTAGTCCTGGTAGGACTTCTCTTCCACGTAGCTGGAGCCCAGGGCCAGATTGATGTCCTTCTTGATGCGCGCGCGCTCATCGTTCTGGATGTAGACGCTGCGGGCCAGCTGCACGAACGAATCGTCGAAGGCCTGCGCTTTCTCTTTCAGGCGGATGTCGTCTTCGATATCCCACAGGCGTTCATTGACCGCCTTCAGCTCGGTACGCAGCGCCGTGATGTCCTGCGCGGCGGCCGGGTGCGCGGCCCAGGTGCTGTCCAGCGCGTTCAACTCATTGCGCACATTGGCCAGCTTTGCCGCATCGCTCATGCGCTCGGACTTGATCTGCAGGATGGAGATCTTGTCGAGCAGTTCGCCAAAAGACACCGGCACCAGAATTTCGGACATGAAGGACACCTTCGTAACGTGGCCGCTAGTTTAACCGCTCGCAATCAAGCCGCCGGAGCAGGATTAACGGTAGATGCCCTGCAGCCGGAGGCGGCTTGCACCAATCCACCCGTCAAATGATAATGATTCTCATTATTGGATATGAGAAAGATCCATGCGCGTCGATTCCTCCCTCTTCCCGCTGGTCTGGCTGGACCATGATCCGGCCAGCGCAGACAGCACGGACAAGGTGCTTGCAGACATGTCCGAGCTGTTGGCCCGCGAACAAGCCTTCGTTTACCTCGCTTCGGGCGGGTTCGACCAGCCCGAACCGGATATCGACGAACGGCGCAAAGTCGCCAACTGGATGAAGGCCAACAAGCCCGCCATCGTTCGCTTGATCAAAGCACACCTGCACATCGCCAACAGCGGCGATGCCCTGCACAAGGCAACCGAGTTCAGCCGCTTTTTCGAAAACTTCTGGGGCTACCCGATGCTGGTCGTTGCCACCACCGCTGAAGCAGAGGCAAAGGCTGCGGAACTTCTGCACTGAGCAAGCGACAACAGCGCACAGAGGGCCTTGATAACGCCCAAGAAAAAAGCCACCCGAAGGTGGCTTTTTTCAGTATCTGGCGGAGAGGGGGGGATTCGAACCCCCGAGGCGCTATAAACGCCTGCCTGATTTCGAGTCAGGTACATTCAACCGCTCTGCCACCTCTCCAGATGGTCCCCGGCGAACCGGGCTGCGAATAATAAGGGGCATCGGCTGCGCGGACAAGCGGTTTTTAACAAAAAAACGCTATTGGCCATCCAGGCACTGCATTCCGCCAGCCAAACGAGTGTCTGCAGGCGCTTGCCGTACACCTCCATGAACGCGATGATGCAGTGACCTTCACACTTGAAACACCGCCCGATCGGGCACTCATGATCGAATTCGGACACCTCAGCCACGTCGGCCTGCGCCGCCAGCTCAATGAAGACACCTACTACGGTGACGGCGAGCTTGGCCTGTGGCTGGTGGCCGATGGTATGGGTGGACATGCCTGCGGCGAGGTAGCCAGCGCGCTGGCGCGCGAGACCATCGTCCGCGAGGTCCGCAACGGCGCTTCGTTGGTGCAGGCCATCCGCACCGCCGATGAGGAGATCATCCGCACCTCTCGCCGCCGCAACGACAGCCTGCCGATGGGCACCACGGTGGTGGCCGCACGCGTGCAGGGCAATCGTTTCGAAGTGGCCTGGGTTGGCGACAGCCGCGCCTACCTGTGGCGCGACGGCAAGCTGGGCCAGCTCAGCCAGGACCACAGCTATGTGCAGGAATTGATCGCCCAGGGCACGCTCACCGCCGAGCAGGCGCGCGCGCATCCCCACCGCAATGTGGTCACCCAGGCTTTGGGCGTGACCGATCCGGCCCACCTCAACGTCGCCACCATGACCGGCGAACTGCGCCCGGGCATGCAACTGCTGCTGTGCAGTGATGGGCTGACCGAGGAAGTCGACGATGCCGGCCTCACCGAGGCACTGGCCCACGGCGACTGCAGCGCGCAGGAATGCGTGGATGCGCTGGTCGCCGCCGCATTGGATGGCGGCGGCTCGGACAACGTCACCGTCGTCCTGGTCCGCTGCCACTAAGGCAGCGGAATTCCGCTTCAGTCAAAGACCAGCGCGCAATTACCAGGGCGAATCAGGCCGGCTCGCTCGGCGCAGGCGCCGGTTCGCCGTCCCACCATGCGTGACCGGCTTTCTTGCGCAGCCTGGCCAGACGCGCCTCGTGCGCCTCCTGCTCGGACGCGGTGACCAGCACGCGCGGCCGCGGCAACAGCGCCGACACATCGAATGTCTGTACAACACCGCCGGTACTGGTCGATTCGGCTTCCGGCTGACCAAAACCAATTTCCTCCTGGCCCGAAGTCAGCGCGATATAGACATCCGCCAGGATCTGCGCATCGAGCAGGCCGCCATGCAGCGTGCGGTGGGCGTTGTCCACGCCCAATCGCCGGCACAGCGCATCCAGCGAGTTGCGCTGGCCCGGATAGCGCTCGCGCGCCATCGCCAGGGTATCGGTCACCGTCACCCGGTTGGCCAGGCGGCCCTTGCCGGCCAGGCTCATCTCGTTTTCGAGGAAACCCATGTCGAACGAGGCGTTGTGGATGATCAGCTCGGCGCCATCCACATAGGCGAGGAACTCATCCACAACTTCCTCGAAGCGCGGCTTGTCGGCGAGGAAGTCCAGGCTCAGGCCGGTGACTTCCGCGGCGCCGGATTCGAAGTCGCAATCCGGCTTCAGGTAACGGTGGAAGTTGTTGCCGCTGGGGCGCCGCTCAAGCAGCTCCACGCAGCCGATTTCGACCACGCGATTACCCTTCTTCCATTCCAGGCCGGTGGTTTCGGTATCAAGGACGATCTGGCGCATCAGCTACCTCAGTTGCTCGCGGCGCCAGCGCGCACGCGGATTGCAGCATCGCGGGCCAACTGGTCCACGCGTTCGTTGTCCGGATCACCGGAGTGGCCTTTGACCCAGCGCCAATCGATCTGATGGCGCTGGGTGGCTTCATGCAGGCGCTCCCACAGGTCGCGGTTCTTGACCTGGTCGCCACCGGCGGTCTTCCAGTTGCGCCGCACCCAGCTCGGCATCCACTCGGTGATGCCCTGGCGCACGTACTGAGAATCGGTAAACAAGGTGATGTTGCAGGGCTCGCTGAGCGTTTCCAGGCCCATGATCGCAGCCATCAACTCCATCCGGTTGTTGGTGGTGTGGGCTTCGCCACCGGCCAGCTCGCGCTCATGGCCCTTGTAACGCAACAACGCGCCCCATCCACCGGGGCCTGGATTGCCGAGGCAGGCGCCGTCGGTATGTACTTCAATTGACTTCATAGTGTTCCGTTGAATTCAGGTCGCCACCGGGCCGCGCCAACTGACGCGACTGGCCTTGATCGGGCCGATGTAAGCCTCGGTGCGTTTTTCAGCTTCCAGCACGCACAAGGCGCGCAGGGCCGGCAATGCCGTGCCCGGGGTGTTGCCCGACTGCGTCCACAGCGGGCCATAGTGCCGCAGCGAGCGACATCGTATGCCCTGCCGCTGCAATAGTGTCCTGCAACGTGTCACCGAGGGTGGCCGCGCGCCCTGCCACTGCCAGTGCGCACGGTAGGGACTACAGCGATTGAGCAGGGTCAGCCAGACCCGCCCGCCGGGCATCAGCACCCGCGCGCACTCGGACAGCAAGGGCTCAAGCTCCTCGGCCGCCGGGTGCTCGATGACGATGGCCTTGATCGACTCGCTGGGCAGCGGCAACGGCAGAGTGCAGCGCAGATCCCCTGCCCAGCCGGGCGTTTGCGGGTCGCGGTGCAGGTGCAGTCCACGCCCCTGCGGGGAGGGGTCCGGCCGCCAGAAAACGTTTGGCGCCATCCAAAGCCACGGCGGCGAGGGAAATCCGCGCATTTGTTCAGACAGCAGCCGTTGCTCCCATTCGCGCATCGCCTGCGCCCCGGCTTTCTCAAACCAGGGCGAGACTGCAGCTTGACGGGGGGACTTGGCGGCAGGCATTTTCCAATTCTATGCGACTGATCGCCCTGCCCGCATTTCAGGACAACTACATCTGGGCGCTGCAAACGCCCGATGACCGCACGATTTTCGTCGACCCAGGCCAGGCCGGCCCGGTTTTCGAAGCCGCTGCGCAAGGCATGCAGCCTGCAGGTGTCCTGCTCACCCACCACCACGACGACCATATCGGCGGGGTAGCGGAGTTGCGCCAACGCTGGCCGCGGCTGCGGGTGCTGGCGCCGGTAGATGAACGCATCCCGTTGGAATGTGAACGAGTCAGCGAAGGCAACCGGGTAGAATTGTCGGGCTTCGACTTCAGCGTGATGGAAGTTCCCGGTCACACCCGAAGCCATATTGCCTACTACGGCCACGATCATTTGTTCAGTGGCGACATGTTGTTCAGCTTGGGCTGTGGACGCATGTTCGAAGGTACGCCGGCCCAGATGTTGGCCTCGCTACAGCGAATGGCCGCCCTGCCCCCACAGACATTGGTCTGCTGCGGGCACGAATACACGCTGGCCAATGCCGTGTTTGCGCGGCATGTCGACCCCACCAACGCGGCATTGCGACGCCGCCAACAGGAAGCCTCGGACATGCGCAGCAGTTCCCGTCCTACCGTTCCCGCCATCCTGGCGAGCGAACTGGAATGCAATCCGTTTCTGCGGACCGCCGATACCGCCATCGTTGCAGCGATCGCGGCGCGGCTTGGTCGCGCACCCACCGACCAGGTGGAAGTCTTCGCCGAATTGCGGCGGTGGAAAGACGGTTTTCGCGCATGAGGCGGCTCAGTCTGCCGTTGGCGCTGGGGTTGTTGTTGGGCACGGGCAGCGGCGCGCTGGCCGCCCAGACGCTCCCGGTCAGCGCCGGCATGACCCAGAACGTCGCCGCACTGACTGCATTACCGCTGGACCCGGCCTCCCTGCCGGCCCCGACCACCCGTAACGGACGCGAGATCTTCGCCAACTTCCGTGAGGGCCTGGCCGCACCGCAGTGCGACGCCGAAGCCACCAGCGCACGCTGGCGCAAGCAGTTCTCGCACGCCCCGTCGCGACTGGGCAATGTCGAGGATGACGCGCTGCCGCTGTTCGGCTATGTCGTCGACGAGCTGCGCAGCGCCGGCCTGCCGACCGAATTCGCTTTGATCCCCTTCGTTGAAAGCGGCTACCGCCCCGGCGCCCGCAATGCCAGCGGCCCCGCCGGACTGTGGCAGTTCATCGCCACCACCGCCCGCAACCACCGCGTGCCGATGGAGAAAGGCTATGACGGCCGCCTGTCGGCGGTGGACTCCACCCGCGCCGCCGTGCGTTACCTGAAGACCCTGCACGGCATGTTTGCCGGTGACTGGCAGCTGGCGACGATGGCCTATAACGCCGGCGAGTACCGCATCCTGCAGTCGCTGCGTCGTGGCGGCATGAATGCCCAGAACGCGACTGCTTCCGAGTTGCCGGGCCTGTCGCCGATCACCTACGCCTACGTCGAAAAGCTGCATGCCCTGGCCTGCGTGCTGGAACAGTCCGAGAACGAACCTGACCTGATGGCCGCGCTGGACCGGCAGGTGCCGATCCTGAAGGGCCACACCCTGCCGGCCAACACCACCCTGGCGGCCTGGTCGGCACAGAACGCGCTGGATCCGGCCCGCATCGCCCGCCTCAACCCCGCCTTGACCAGCTCACGCTCCGGCACCCGGGTGCTGGCGCCGGCTGCGGCCATTGGCAGCGTAGAGAGCGACAACAGCGAGAGTGTGCTGGTAGCGACCCGCGATGCGGCGCCTGCAGCGCCAGCGAAGAGCAGCAGCCGTCCAGCAGCCCCTTCCCGTGCGGTGGCCTCGGCCAGCAATGGCAGCCGCCACACCGTGCGCAGCGGCGAATCGGCCTGGACCATTGCCCGCCGTTATGGCATTTCGGTGAAGACCCTGCTGTCGTCCAACAACCTGGATGCCAGTGCGGTGCTGAAGCCAGGCATGGTGTTGCGCTACGAAGAAGTGCGCTGAGGCAAGGGCTCCAGCATGAAAGCTACAGACAGAAGCCCGGCCAACAGCCGGGCTTCTGCGTTGATGTAGTGCCGAGCCATGCTCGGCAGGGCGCTACCAGCGCTCCTCCCAGCTTTTGTGGGAGCGGGGGGGGTCACCGCCACCAGGGTGAGGACCATAACCCCCCCCAGTAACGCCATAGTGATTTGAACCAATCCCCAGTAGCACCACACACCCCAATAGAAAAAAAAACCCAAACCCCAGCCC
>NZ_JBRRDW010000064.1:0-20702 GCF_056759895.1 Stenotrophomonas sp. STEN038 | reverse complement strand
GTTTATCCCCGGAATCCCCGGGGGTGTTTATGAGCAAAATCTACCGGCGTGGTTTGCTACCTCCCTTTCCCGACGCGAAGGGGGAGGGGTGGTTGGTAGGGCCGAGCCATGCTCGGCAGGGGCTCTACCGGGAATGCCCCTTGCCGAGCATGGCTCGGCACTACGGGTTGGGTTGCCGGGAAGGCCTCTTGCCGAGCATGGCTCGGCACTACATGGGGCTGGCCTTTCGGCTTTTGTGGGAGCGGCGTCAGCCGCGAAGCCCATGAATCGCCAGATGACGGACATGCCCGTAATTGCTGCATTGCCGGCTTTGCGGCTTACGCCGCTCCCACAAGACAACAGCAGGTTCAGTGCGTCTCGCGGCGGACGTGGCGCACGAAGCGGCGCAGCAGCTGGCGGGCCAGTGGCGCGGCGGTGACCTCGCGGGCGACGCTGCGGGCGCAGCCGCCGTGGCGGGCGATGCAGTCGGCGCGGGCGCGGACGTAGCCGCGCATGTGGTGGGTGGCGAACTCGGGGTGGAACTGCAGACCCCAGGCCTGCTCGCCCCAGCGGAAGGCGTGGCAGTTGTCCTGCACCGAGCGGGCCAGCACGGTGGCGCCTTCGGGCGCGCGCAATACCGTCTGCAGGTGGGTGGCGTGGGCCGGGAAGCTGGCCGGCAGGCCTGCGAATAGCGGATCGGCCGAGGCCGGGGCCTCCAGCTCCAGCTGGATGGTGCCGGACTCGCGCCCGGCCGGGTTGTAGGCCACTTCCCCTCCCAATGCATGGGCGAGCAGCTGGTGGCCGTAGCAGATGCCCAGCAGCGGCATGCCGGCGTGGGCGGCGTCGCGCAGCCAGTCGGCGCTGCGTTCGCTCCAGTCGGCGCGGTCGGTGACGAAGGCAGCCGAACCAGTGACTATCGTGGCGGCAAAATCACCGCGTTCGGGCAGCTGCTCGCCGTGCTCGACGTTGACCACCACGGTGTCGGCCTCTTCCAAGCCGGCGGCCACGCGGATCCAGTGCGGAAAGCGGCCGTAACGGCGCAGGGTCGGGAACGGTTGCCCGGTTTCAACGATCAAGAACGGCTGGGACTTCATTCCGGCGGCGGCAGTACTGACAGGACTTCCTCGATTGTAGTCAGCCCTGCGGCCACCTTTTCAAGCCCGGTGCGGCGCAGGGTGCGCAGTCCGTCGGCCGCCGCGGCCTTGCTGAATCCGGCCAGATCCATGTCGCGGGTGATCAGGGCGCGCAGCCGCGAACCCAGTGGTAGCAACTCATACAGGCCGATCCGGCCCATGTAACCGGTGCGCCGGCACTCCAGGCAACCGACCGGCGCATATGCCGTCACTACATCTGGTAATGCTTCATGGGCATTACGTAGTGGCGCCCAATCGCTGTCGCTCAGGGTGTCTGGTGTCTTGCAGTGCGGGCAAAGGGTACGTACCAGTCGCTGCGCCAGCACGCCGTTGACGGTGGAGGCGATCAGGTAATGCGGCACGCCAAGATCAAGCAGGCGAGTGATCGCCGAGGGCGCGTCGTTGGTATGCAGGGTGGACAGCACCAGGTGACCGGTCAACGACGCCTGCACCGCCATCTGCGCGGTTTCCAGATCGCGGATTTCGCCGATCATGATGATGTCCGGGTCCTGTCGCAGCAGGGTGCGCACGCCGGAGGCGAAGTCCAGGTCGATATTGGCCTGCACCTGCATCTGGTTGAATTCGGGCGCGATCATTTCGATCGGGTCTTCCACCGTGCACACGTTCACATCCGGCGTGGCCAGCCGCTTGAGCGTGGAGTACAGGGTGGTGGTCTTGCCCGAGCCGGTCGGGCCGGTGACCAGCACGATGCCGTGCGGGCGTGCCACCAGCTCGTTCCAGCCGGCGGCCTCTTCCGGGCTGAAACCCAGCTGCTCGATGCTCTTGAACGCCGAGTCCGGGTCGAAGATACGCATCACGCACTTTTCGCCGAACGCGGTGGGCATGGTCGACAGGCGCATTTCCACCTCGCGCCCGCCCGGCGAGCGGGTCTTGATGCGACCGTCCTGCGGGCGTCGGCGTTCGGCCAGATCCATGCGCCCGAGCACTTTCACGCGGCTGATCACCGCGGTCATCACCGACGGCGGCAGTTCGAATACCTTGTGCAGCACGCCGTCGATGCGGAAGCGCACGCGGCCCTTGTCGCGGCGCGGCTCCATGTGGATGTCGCTGGCGCGCTGCTCATAGGCGTACTGCAGCAGCCAGTCGACGATGCTGACCACGTGGTGGTCGTCGGCATTGACGTCACCGGCGCTGCCCAGCTCCACCAACTGTTCGAAGCTGGGCGGGGTGATGCCGTTGCTGCTGTCGCGGGCATCGCTGCGCGCGCCGCGCACCGAACGGGTGACGCCGAAGAACTCCATCGAGTAGCGATGCAGGTCCAGCGGGTTGACCAGCACCACGTCGATGCGGCGACGCGTCAGGTGCTGCAGGTCGGCCAGCCACTCGCGCGCCATTGGCTCGCTGGTGGCCACCAGCACGCGCTCGCTGTCCAGGCCCAGCGGCAGGATGCGGTGGCGGCGCGCATAGGCATGCGAGACCACGGCGGTGGCACCGGACACGTCCACCCGGGTCGGATCGATGCGCAGGTAGCGGGTGTGGGTGCGTGCGGCCAGCCATTCGGTCAGGCGCTCCAGGCCGAGCTCGCCAGCCCCTGCGGCCGAGGCCAGTTTCAGGTTGGCCAGCAGCACCAGCGGGTGCACCTCGCTGGCATTGCGCGCGCCCTGGGCAGAGAAACGGATCCGCTCCTGGTCGTGCGCGGCCACCAGCCCGTCGGCCAACAGGGCGCTGGCGATATTGGAAAACTGCAGCCTTCCCGGGGCGATCGCCACCTGCGGTGCTGCTGCCTGAGTGCCTTCCACAGCCGCGTTTTCCACCCCAAACCCCTTGCTGGCGCGGCCATCGCGCGGTCGGTCGTTATACTAACGCACCCCTTACGTACGGCTCAGGCAGCATGTCCGCGACTCCCCCCGTTTCGATTACCTTCCAGGGACTGATCCAGACCCTCAATGATTTCTGGGCGAAACAGGGCTGTGTCTTGATCCAGCCGCTGGACCTGGAGGTCGGTGCCGGCACCTTTCATCCGGCCACCTTCCTGCGCTCGATCGGCCCGGAAAGCTGGAATGCGGCCTACGTACAGCCCTCGCGCCGTCCCACCGATGGCCGCTACGGCGAGAACCCCAACCGCCTGCAGCGCTACTACCAGTACCAGGTGGCGATGAAGCCGAGCCCGGACAACATCCAGCAGCTCTACCTGGATTCGCTCAAGGCGCTTGGCATCGACCCGCTGGTGCACGACCTGCGCTTCGTCGAGGACAACTGGGAATCGCCGACCCTGGGCGCTTGGGGCCTGGGCTGGGAAATCTGGCTCAACGGCATGGAAGTCACCCAGTTCACCTACTTCCAGCAGGCCGGCGGCCTGGAGTGCAAGCCGGTGCTGGGCGAAATCACCTACGGGCTGGAGCGGCTCTGCATGTACCTGCAGAACTGCGACAACGTCTACGACCTGATCTGGACCTACGGCCCGGACGGCACCCCGGTCACCTACGGCGATGTCTACCTGCAGAACGAGGTGGAGCAGAGCACCTACAACTTCGAGTACGCCGACGTGGAAGAAATGTTCCATCGCTTCGACGCCTGCGAGAAGGAAACACAGAAGCTGGTGGAAGCCGGCCTGCCGCTCCCGGCCTATGAACAGGTCTGCAAGGCCTCGCATTCGTTCAACCTGCTCGATGCGCGCCGCGCCATCTCGGTGACCGAGCGCCAGCGTTACATCCTGCGCGTGCGCGCGCTGGCCCAGGCGGTGGCCAAGCTGTACGAGGCCAAGCGCATCGAAGCCGTGGCAGCGAAGGAACAGATCTCGTGAGCCTGGCTGGGGTCGAAGGACTTGCCAGCGTCGGTTATGTGAATTTCCTGGCCGGTATCGGGCTCGCGGCATGGGCACGTGGTACCGGACGCAGTGTGCTTCTCTGGCTGATCTTTGGTTGGGTTCTGGCCCCGGTCGCCGGACTGGTGATGTTGTTCCTGCAAAAGCGCCGCGATCCGGCGCCTGAAGTTTCCGTATTCCCCCAAACTGGGCGTAGCGACTTGCTGTCGGTGCGCAAGGACGTCATATGAGTGAGATGAAACCGCTGCTGATCGAACTGGGCGTGGAAGAGCTGCCGGTCAAGGCGCTGCCGGGCCTGGCGCAAGCCTTCTTCGATGGCGTGATCGACGGCCTGGCCAAGCGTGGCGTGGCTTTCGAGCGTGGCGATGCCAAGCCGCTGTCGACTCCGCGACGCCTGGCGGTGCTGTTGCCTGGCGTGGAAACCGAACAGCCCGAGCAGCACTCGGAAGTGTTCGGCCCGTACCTGAACATCGCGCTGGACGCCAACGGCGAACCGACCAAGGCGCTGCAGGGTTTTGCGGCCAAGGCCGGCATCGACTGGACCGCGCTGGAGCGCACCACCGACGCCAAGGGCGAGCGTTTCGTGCTGCGTTCGGTGACCCCGGGCGCGCAGACCGCCAGCCTGCTGCCGGAGATCCTGCGCGAAGCCATCGCCGCCATGCCGATCCCCAAGCCGATGCGCTGGGGCAACCACGAATACGCCTTCGCCCGTCCGGTGCATTGGCTGGTGCTGCTGCACGGCAACGACATCGTGCCGGCCGAGCTGCTGGGCCTGAGCTCGGACCGCTTCAGCCGTGGCCACCGTTTCATGGCCGACAAGCAGGTGTGGTTGAGCAACCCGGCCGACTACGTTGAGTCGCTGAAGGCCGCCAACGTGCTGGTCGACGCCGACGCGCGCCGCGAGCGCATCGTCGCCGAGGTCAACGCCGCAGCCGCCCAGGCCGGCGGCGTGGCCCGCATCACCGACGACAACCTGGAGCAGGTGGTCAATCTGGTCGAATGGCCGGCGGCGGTGCTGTGCAGCTTCGAGCGCGAATTCCTGGCCGTGCCGCAGGAAGCGCTGATCGAAACGATGGAGATCAACCAGAAGTTCTTCCCGGTGCTCGATGGCGGCGGCAAGCTGACCGAGAAGTTCATCGGTATTGCCAACATCGAATCCAAGGACGTGGCCGAAGTGGCCAAGGGCTACGAGCGCGTGATCCGTCCGCGCTTCTCCGATGCCAAGTTCTTCTTCGATGAAGACCTCAAGCAGGGTCTGGTCGGCATGGGCGATGGTCTGAAGACCGTCACCTATCAGGCCAAGCTGGGCAGCGTTGCCGACAAGGTGCAGCGCGTCAGCGCACTGGCGCAGATCATCGCGCCGCAGGTGGGCGCCGATCCGGTGCACGCCAAGCGTGCCGCCGAACTGGCCAAGAACGACCTGCAGTCGCGCATGGTCAACGAGTTCCCGGAGCTGCAGGGCATCGCCGGCCGTCATTACGCGGTTGCCGGTGGCGAATCGCCGTCGGTGGCGCTGGCCATCGACGAGAGCTACCAGCCGCGCTTTGCTGCCGATGACATCGCGTTGTCGCCGCTGGGCAAGGTGCTGGCCATTGCCGAGCGCCTGGACACGCTGGCCGGTGGCTTTGCCGCTGGCCTGAAGCCGACCGGCAACAAGGACCCGTTCGCGCTTCGTCGTAATGCCTTGGGTCTGGCCCGCAGCATCATCGAATCGGGCTTTGATCTGGATCTGCCGGCGTTGCTGGCTTCGGCCAATGCGGGCCTTGCCGAGCGCAAGGTGCAGGCCGATGCGGGCGAGCTCTACGACTTCATCATCGACCGCCTGAAGGGTTATTACGCCGACAAGGGCGTGCCGGCCACCCACTTCAACGCCGTCGCCGAGCTGCGCGTGGCCTCGCTGTACGACTTCGATCGCCGTATCGATGCCATCGGCACCTTTGCCCAGCTGCCGGAAGCTGAAGCACTGGCAGCAGCCAACAAGCGCATCCGCAACATCCTGCGCAAGGCCGACGGCGAGATCCCGGGCATGATCGACCCGGCGCTGCTGCGCGAACCGGCCGAGAGTGAACTGGCCGAGGCCGTCACCGCTGCCATCGACGACACCGGCACCGCGCTGGCGCACAAGGACTATGTGGCCGTGCTCGGCCGCCTGGCCCGCCTGCGCCCGCAGGTGGACGCGTTCTTCGACGCGGTGATGGTCAACGCCGACGACCTGGCCCTGCGTGGCAACCGGCTGGCGCTGCTGCGCACGCTGGGCGACCGCCTCGGCAGCGTCGCCGCGATCGAACACCTGTCCAGCTGAGGCATGGACACCGGCGCCTCCTGGCAGTCCGCACAGGCCGCTCTGGCCCGGCGTGACATCCCGGAAGCGCAACGGCAGCTGCGTGCCGTGGTGGATCAGCAACCCGCGCACGCCTATGCGCGGGTGATGCTGGCCGGCACCGTATTGGCGCAGGGTCAGCTGCGCGAGGCCGTACAGCAACTGCAGCAGGCCGCCAGTCTGGATTATCGCGACCCGGCTCTACTGTTGCGTGTTGCCCAGGCCTTGCTGCGGGTAGGTGACAGCGAAGGCGTGGCGCGGTTGATGCGCAATGCCTGCGTGGCCCGCTGCAATGACAGTCCGACGCTGGCGGCCTTGGCCCACGTGCTGCAATCACTTGGGCTGCATGCCGATGCCCTGCAGTTGATGCAGCGTGCGGCGGCGATGGGTTTCGACAGTCCCGATTTCCATTATTTCCTCGGCGTGCAACTTCAGTTCAACGGTGAACTGGAGGCGGCCGAGCAGGCGCTCACGCGCTGCCTGCAGCTGAATCCCGGCCACGGCCGGGCCGCGCTGACGCGTGCACGCCTGCGCCGCTGGCGTGCGGACGACAACCATGTCGATGGCCTGCGCAGGCAGCTGCAAATCACGGCGGCAGACAGTGAGGACGGCGCCGCCTTGTGGTTCGCGCTGTACAAGGAACTGGAGGACCTCGGCGATTTCCCCGCGGCATGGAATGCGCTGCGGCAAGGCAATGCCGCGATGTGGCGACGCCTGCGCCACGATCGCCTGGCCGATCACGCACAGCATGAGGCGATGGCCAGGCTGGCGGCAGCGGGGACGTTCGCGACGGTCGAAGCGGCGGATGAGGATGATGGCGCGCAGCCCATCTTCATCATCGGCATGCCGCGTTCGGGCACCACGGTGCTCGAACGCATGCTCGGCAATCATTCGCAGATAGCGTCTGCCGGTGAACTTGGCGATTTTGCCCAGCAATTGCGACTGGCCGCCGATCAGGCTGGCCGCGCGCTGCTAGACCCTGCATTGCTGCAGACGCTACCAACGCTGGATTACGCTGCCGTCGGCAAGGGCTACCTGCGGCAGACGCGTTGGCGCCTGGATGGGCAACGCCGCTTCATCGACAAGCTGCCACCGAATTACCTGTTGGCGGGCCCCATCGCGCGCGCGTTGCCGAAGGCGGTGATCGTCTACGTCAGGCGCGATCCCATGGCGGTGTGCTTCTCCAACTACCGCGCCATGTTCGGCGACTCCTATGGTTACAGCTACGACCTTGACGCCCTGGCTGCGCACCATGCAGCGCATACGCAGCTGATGCAGGCCTGGCAGCAGCATCTGCCGGAGCGTGTGCTGGAGATCGATTACGAAGCGATGGTGCGCGACCCGGATGCGGCCTTGGCGCAGGTGCTGCAACGTTGCGGACTGGAAGTGGAAAGTGGCAGCAGTGACCTGACCCGCAACGCGGCCGCGACCGCGACCCTGAGCAGCGTGCAGGTGCGCGAGCCGGTGCACGCACGCAATATCGACGAATGGCAACGCTATGCAACCGAACTCGCACCACTGCGTGAGCGTTTGCAGGACCGCAGATAGAACAGGAGCGGCCTTGGCCGCTCCTGTCTCACTGCCTGGCAACTGCGTTTACTGGCTGCGGCCGAAGCGCCAGTTCATCTCCAGCATGTACGAGCGGCCGTAGCCGTTGTAGTTGAAGACGTTGTAATACGGGTAGCTGGTGTAGGTGCGGTCACGCGGCGGCCGCTCGCCGGTGAGGTTGTTGGCGGTGATGCTCAGCGAGACATCATCGGTTACCGCGTAGTCCACGGTCAGGTTGAAGGTGGTCCAGGCCTTGACCTTGCCTGCGTCATCGGCCGCATAGCCGTCGGTGGTGTCCTGGGCGGCGAAGTTGGGCGTGCGGCCGTAGCGGATGCCGTACAACGTGGTGGTCCAGTCGCCCATCTGCCAGCCCAGTGTGCCGCTGAAGATGTTCTTGAACTCCGAGGAGTAGTAGGGATTGCGCAGCAGGTCGATCACCGGGTCCTCCGGGTACTGCTGGCTCTCATGCTTGAGGGTGACGTTGTAGCGTGCGCCCAGCATGAAGCTGCCCCAGCTGTCGGTTGCCCAGCGGTAGTCCAGATTGGCGGTGACACCGCTGACGTCCTCCTTGGCGACGTTGATCGGGTTGACCGCGACGGTGTTGAGCTGGTTGGGCTGCGGCGCGTTCGCACCGGCGCGGCCGATGCGTTGCAGGGCATCGACGCAGGTCGGCGAGTTGGGATCCAGCTGGCCCTGGCGGCACGCCGACTCATTGCGCAGCAGCAGGTCCAGGTCGAGGTCGGCGACCTTGTTGTCGATCTTGATCCGGTAATAGTCGGCGCTGACCGTGAAGCTGCTGTTGGGTGACCAGACCACGCCGCCGCCCCAGGACTTGGCGGTGATCGACTTCAGCTCACCATTGCCGGAGCGGGAGCCGCGGACCTGCTCGTCGTTGAGCGTGCACTGGGCAATAGGGACGCCTGGCTGTTCAGTGGCGCAGCGGTAGTAGTCCGGCACGAAGGTGTAAAAGCCGCTGTCACCGGCAAACACATAGGACATGTCCGGCGATTTGAACGCGGTGGCGTAGTTGCCGCGGAACAGCAGCGAGTCGATTGGCCGGAACTCCAACGCGGCTTTCCAGGTGGCGCGGGAATCACTGCCGCCACCATCGTTCTTGTAGTCGTCATAGCGCCCGGACAGGCTGGCGGTGAGCTTGCTGAAGATCGGCACGCGCAGTTCCACCGCCGCCGCCCAGTTGTCGCGCTTGCCCTTGCCCTGGGTGCCGCTCAGCCCCCAGAACTGGTCGGTGACGACGCGTGAATCGGTGGGGTTGCTCCACGATTGCTGGCCAGCCTGCAGCACGCCGGCGAAGCCGACGTCACCGGCGGGCAGGGTGAACAGCGAGGTGTTGGTGAACTGCAGGTTGACGTTCTGCGTCCAGGTCTTGGACTTGGTGCGGATCTCGCCCTGGAAGCTGCGGTATTGCTCGGGCGTCAGCGCCTGGTAGAAGCCTGCATCATTCGGCTCGTAGATCGGATAGCCGTAGTAGTCACCCAACTGCGGTCCGAGGAAATGCTCGCGGAAGAAGTCTTCCATCTTGTCTTTCAACGGCCACCACTGGCGACTGTCGATGTGGTACTCGGAGCGGGCGTAGTAGGCGTTGTAGTCCCAGTTGGATTGTCCCACCGCGCCCTTGATGCCGATGGCGACGTTGTAGGAGTCGGCGGTCTGGCGTTCGTTGTTGAAGTCCAGGTCACCGGTTTCTTCTGGCGAGAAGATGCGCTGGTAGCTTTCCAGGTCGCCGGTGAGGTTGTTGAAGATGTAGCCACTGGTATCCAACGATGGCTGCCAGAAGCGGGAGCCGGAGTTGCTCTCATTCTTGGTGCGGTTCATCAGCAACGTGGCATAGATGTCGGTGCTGTCGTTGAGCGCGTAATTCAGGTTGGCATAGCCTGACGCGCTGCGTTCCTTGTTGAGGATGGTCGAATAACCCGGCTCGTAGCGGCTGCCGCAGTAGTTGCCGCGACCAGGACGGGTGTCGTAGAAGGTGGTACCCCCGAACAGGCCGGCCAGCGGTGCGCAGGCTGCTGCGCCCGGGTCGATGTAGGCGCCGCTGCTGCTGTTGTGTACGAAGGTGCGGCTGCCATAGCGCGCGGCGACGTCGGGGTTGTCGTTGGTGGAGTCGAAATCCTTGCGGTTGAAGCCGTAGATCGGGTCTTGGTTGCTCAGCTGCAGGCCGGCAGTCAGGTCGAGCTTGTCCCAGCTGTGACCACTGGTCAGCTGGAAGCGCTGGTTACCGCCACCACCGCCGTCGTAGCTGCCCATGCGGAAGCTCAGCTCGGTGCCGTCCAGCCGCTTCTTGAGGATGATGTTGACCACGCCGGCGATCGCGCTGGAACCATAGATCGAGGACTGGTTGCCCGGCGCGATGTCAATGCGTTCGACCATGGCGGTGGGAACACTGGCCAGGTCGACGAAGTTGCTCTGGCCGTTGTAGAGCAGCGGGTAGTCGGCCATCGGCCTGCCGTCGATCAGCACCAAGGTGAAGCCCGGGTCCAGGCCGAGCAGGCTGATGGGTTTGGCCGCCGAGGTGAAGCCGCCGGAGAACTGGCTGTCCTGTACCGCGCCGGTGGCCAGGGGCTGCGAACGCAGGACCTCATAGACATCCTTGAAGCCCTGCTTCTGGATGTCCTGGGCGGTGATCGAGGTGATGGGGGTAGCTGTCTCGACCTGCACCTGCGGGATCAGCGAGCCGGTGACGGTGATCTTGTCGAGGGTTTCAACGTTTCTCTTGTCTGCCTCGCTCTGCGATTGGGCGAAGGAAAGCGGGGAATAAGCGGCAATCACCGTGCAGACCGCCGCGCTGAGGAGTTGTCGTTTCATCATGGGTACCTGGACTTGTGGAAGTGCCTGGACCCAGTCAACCGGCCGCTCCGTACTGGCAGCGCACTAACCCGGGACAGCATCACCACGTGTTCTAGGAACCGGAGCGGCTGGGTGTTTCACGATAATTTAACTGTACCCGTCAAGATGGCGTGATGATCCGTACAGCAGCGCGGGGAACAAGTCCAATGCAGTGACCAGCCACGCTCGGCTGGAGCATTACCGTTACAGCCCCTTGCCGAGTATGGCTCGGCACTACAGATCCAGCATGGTTGGGTGCTGCCGAGGCTGGCGGGATGACGGCCGTGTGATTTTGCTGGTCATGTTCGGACCGGTATGCTGACGCGCATGCAGCTATCTCGAATCACCCCGCTCCTTCTGTTCCTGGCGTCGCTGGCAGCAGTTCCCCTTGCCCATGCCCGCGGCACCATCGAAAAGGTCCAGATCAAGGGTCTGGACAAGGGTGATGATGCGGAAATCATCGAAAACATCGAAGTATCGCTGTCGGTCTATGACGCGATCGGCAAGGTACAGGGCGAATCGCGGCTGGAGTACCTGCTGTCGCAGGCCGAGCGGCAGACACGCACGGCGCTGGAGCCGTTCGGCTTCTACAACCCCAAGATCACCGTGGAAGCGCCGCGTACCGGCGAGACCCTGCAGGTGCTGATCCAGGTCGACAAGGGCGAACAGATCAAGGTCCGCACCCAGGAACTGGCCATCACCGGCCCGGCTTCGCGCGACCAGTACCTGCAGGAAGACATCGAGGCTTTCCACCCCAAGACGGGCGAGGCCTTCGACTCGGTGAACTATGAAGCCAGCAAGATCACCATCACCCGGCGCCTGGCCGAGCGTGGTTACTTCGATGCCGATTTCACCCAGCGCAAGGTCGAAGTGACCCGCGCCGAGAACGCCGCCGACATCTTCCTCACCTGGGACAGCGGCCGCCGCTACAACATGGGGCCGATCACCTTCGAGCAGGATTACTTCCGCCCTGGTCTGTTCGAGCCGCTGGTGTACTGGGAACAAGGCAGCTACTGGCATGAAGGCAAGCTCGATCGCCTGCGCGAGTCGCTGACCAAGCTCGATTACTTCAGCGTCATCGACATCCAGCCGCACCCGGAACAGGCCGATGACGACGGTGAGGTGCCGGTCAACGTCAAGCTGACCCGCGCCAAGCGCACCATCTATACCGCCGGTCTGAGCTACGGCAGCGAGAGCGGCGCGGGTGTGCGCGGCGGCGTCGAGCGCCGCTACGTCAATCGTCGTGGGCACAAGCTCACCACCCAGCTGGACTACGCACAGAAGCGCAAGAGCTTCATCACCAGCTACCGCGTGCCGGGCTTCCGCTGGTTGGATGGCTGGTACAGCTATGCGGTCAGCGCCTATGACGAGCAGACCGATTACATCGATCTGCGCAACGTCAAGTTGATCGCCAGCCGCAGCGGCGAAATCAACGAGAACCTGACCGCCATCGTCTCGATGAATGCACTGCGCGAACGCTGGCGCTACAGCTCCGGTGATCAATTCAATGCAGCGGTCTACAACTATTCGACCCTGGTCTACCCGCAGCTCACCGCCGACTACGTCAAGGTCGACGATAAAAGTTTCCCGCGTCGCGGTATCAGCGGCAACGCCACCATGCGTGGCGGCATCGAAGGTGCAGGTTCGGATACCAGTTTCATCCAGGCCGATGCCACCGTGCGCTGGTACATCCCGGTGGGCGATGCGGACCGATTGATCCTGCGCGGACAGGCCGGTACCACCTGGACCAGCGATCTGGTGTCGATGCCACCGAGCCTGCGTTACTTCGCCGGCGGTGACCGCTCCATCCGCGGCTATGCCTTCCGTGAAGTCGGCCCGCGTACGCCGGCACCGGACAAGTTCGCGCTGGGCGCGAAGAATCTGGCGGTCGGTTCGGTCGAGTACGAGCACTACTTCGGCGGCGGTCCCTGGGGCGGCGCGGTGTTCGTCGATACCGGTAGCGCTTTCGACAACAACATCGACTTGCATACCGGCGTCGGCTTTGGTGTGCGCTGGAAGTCACCCGTCGGCCCGGTGCGTATTGATATCGCCCACGGTTTGAACCACCCGGATTCGCAATTCCAGCTCTACCTCAACATCGGAGCTGACCTATGAGCCGCCGGCCCGACGAGGTGAGCCCGGAAGAACGCGAAGCGCGCATCGCCGAACTGCGCGCCAAGCGCAAGGCGCGGCTGCGCACGCTGGCGGTGCGCAGTGGCATCACCATCACCGTGCTGGTGCTGCTGGGCCTGTTCGCGCTGTACTGGCTGCTGCAGACCGTAGCTGGCCGCGAGGTGCTGCTGGCGCAGGTGGTCGCGCGCCTGCCCGCTGGTTCATCGCTGACCTGGAGCAAGGCCGAAGGCCCGCTGGCCGGGCCGTTGATCCTGCACGACCTGGATTTCCGCTACGACGAGCTGCACTTCACTGCCGGCAAGGCCTATCTGGATCCGGATATCCGGCCGCTGCTGGGCCGCAAGCTGCGCCTGGACGCGTTGCGCATCAGCGACGCCACGCTGGAGCTGGGTCCCTCGGAAGACAAGCCCTTCGAACTTCCCAACTGGCCGGATGTGCTGCCGGCCATCGAGTTGCCGCTGGCCTTGCAGGCCGACACCATCGTCATCGATGGTCTGCGCATCACCCAGCTGCAGCAGCCGATCATCGACATCACCAAAGTCCGCGGCGGGCTTGAAGCCGCCGATGGCGAATTCACCGCCACCCAGATCAAGGTCAACAGCAACCTCGGCGATTTCCGCATCGATGGCCATTACCTGCCGCGCGAGGACTACGCCACCGACCTGACCGTACGCGCGCTGATGCCACCACGTCCGGGCCAACCGGCTGCGCGTCTGGGCCTGGTTGCACGCGGCAATCTGGCGCATATGGAAGTTGCAGTGGCCGGCTACGCACCCAAGCCGCTGCATGTCAGCTTCATTCTGGATGGTCGCGCCGATCCGGTCTGGAACGTGGCCGCGCGCAGCGAGCAACTGGATATCGGCCAGTTGGTACCGGCGCAGTTCCTGGCCGAGGCACCGGCGCCACTGGCATTGGATTTCACCGCACGTGGACGTGGTGGCCAGGCGCAGCTGCAGGGCCGCGTGCGCCAGGGCGAGAACGAGCTGGTGTTGGCACCCTCCAACATCGCCATCGAAAAGCAGGTGCTGACGGTTTCGCCGCTGGTTGCCGAAGCCTTCGGCGGCAGCGTGCGCCTGCAGGGTACGGCTGATTTCAGCGATGCACAGAATCCGGGCTTCCGCTTCGCGGTGGTGGCCAACCAGCTCACCTATATGCCCGAGCCGGACCCGAGCTCGCCCGACACCACGCCGGTACCGCTGCACCTGAAGGAAGCGCGTCTGGGTGTGGCCGGCAACCTGAAGAACTGGGCGGCGGTCGGCAAGGCTGATGTGGCGCGCGAAGCGCAGGACGCCAATCTCGATTTCGACGTGCGTGGCAACGACCAGCAGGCGCATATTGAACGACTGAAGGCGACCACGCCCGGCGGTGCGCTGGAACTGAAGGGTTCGGCGGCGTGGGCACCGACCCTGGCCTGGGATGTGGATGCAAGCCTGTCCAAGTTTGATCCCGGCTATTTCGCACCGGGCTGGGAAGGCAATCTGTCCGGTACGCTGGCCTCCAAGGGCAAGCAATTGCCGGCCGTGGCCGGCAGCAACGACATGCGTTTCGAAGCGACGCTGGACGTACCGCAGATCAACGGCATGCTGCGCGGGCGTCGTGTCGATGCACGCGCCAAGCTCGCGCTGCAGGGCACTCAAGGCGAAGGCAATGTACGGCTGGTGATGGGCGACAGCCAGATCGAAGCCAAGGGCAAGGTCGGTGACCGTCTGGACGTGGATGCGCGGCTGCAGCCACTGCACCTGTCCGACCTGCTGCCCGGCGGCACCGGTAGCCTGGCCGGTACCCTGCAGTTGCGCGGCACCCCGAGCCAGCCGGACATCACCGCCGACCTGCGCGGCAATGGTCTGCAATGGGACGACTGGAAGGTGCAGCAGATCAGCATCAATGGCCGCCTGCCGTGGCAGGGCAGCAATGGTGCGCTGGAGATCCACGGCAGCGCGGTGGAAGTCGGCATGCTGCTGGACCAGGTCAACATCAATGCGCGCGGCAGCGTGCAGAACCTGCAGCTGGACGCCGACACCCGCAATGAGATGGGCGCACTGGCGCTCAGCGGCAGCGTGCGCCAACAAGGCCAAGCCTGGCGCGGCGAGCTGGCCTCGCTGCGGATTGCGCCGGTCAAGGGCGCGCCATGGCAGCTGCGGCAGCCGGCCGCCTTCAGCGCGCAGGGCAGCAACTTCACCCTGTCCGATGCCTGCCTGGGCTCGGATACCGGTGGTGCCCTGTGCCTTGCCGCCAACTGGCCGCGCGAAGGCCTGCAGCTGCGCGGTGATGCCTTGCCGCTGGCGCTGGTACAGCCATGGTTGCCGCCCAACGAAGGCCGCCGCATGTACCTGCGCGGCGAGCTCACCCTGGACGGCAACATCCGCCCGCGTGGCAATGCCTGGGAGGGTGCCTTTAAAGTGGCCTCGGCCGAAGGCGGCATCCGCCTCGGCGACAACGCCCGTGGCGAGCTGGTGCGTTACGACAACTTCTCGTTGAACGTCGACATGCTGCCGAACAGCATCAAGGGCTACCTCGGCGTCGGCTTCAAGGGCGACGGCTTCATCGATGCCAAGGTACAGACCGGTTGGGAGCCCAATGCGGCGCTCACCTGCGAGCTGTACATGAACATCGCGCGGCTGTACTGGTTGGAGTTGTTCTCGCCTGACCTGGTGCGCCCGCAAGGTCTGATCGAAGGCCACGTCAGTCTGCGTGGCACGCGCTCGCAGCCAACCCTGGGCGGCGAGGCCAAACTCAGCAACTTCACCGGCGAATTCCCGGCATTGGGCCTGACCCTGAGCGAAGGCAAGGGCAGTTTCATCGCCCAGCCTGACGGCTCGGCACGTATCAGCGCCTCGACCAAGACTGGTGGTGAAGGCACGCTGCAGGTGGACGGTGGTCTGTCCTGGTTCGGCGATGCACAACCGCTGCAGCTGCATATCCACGGCGACAAGGTGCTGATGGCCAACACCAGCGAACTGCGGGTGGTGGCCAACCCGGATCTGGACTTCACTTTGGCCGGTACCGCGATGGAGCTGCGCGGCAGCGTGCATGTGCCCGAGGCCGATCTGGATCTTGAACGCCTGGATCGCGGCACCTCGGCATCGGAAGACATCGTGGTGCTGGATCCGGTCGACCCGGAAGAGGGCCCGTCCTCACCGCTGGACATGGACCTGACCGTCAGCCTTGGCGACAAGGTCAAGATGAGCGGCTTTGGCCTGAAGGGCGCGTTGACCGGCCGGATGCAGGTGCGCGCGCGCCCGGGCCGCGAGATGACCGCCAACGGCGGCCTGGAAGTCAGTGGCCGCTACAAGGCGTACGGCCAGGACCTGACCATCACCGACGGGCAGCTGTTGTGGAACTACGGCGTGGTTTCCGACCCGCGCATCAACATCAAAGCGCAGCGTGCGATCGGTGATGTCACTGCCGGCATCCATGTCACCGGCCGCGCCCAGCAGCCCAAGGTGGATGTGTGGTCGGATCCTGCGATGTCGCAATCCGAATCGCTCGCCTATCTGGTGCTGGGCCGCAGCCTGAGCATGGCCAGCAGCGACCAGGCACAGCAGGTCAACGCCGCATCGGCAGCATTGTCGGCCGGTACTGGCCTGCTCGCCGCGCAGGTGGGCGCCAAGCTCGGCCTCGACGACGCTGGCGTCAGCCAGTCGCGTGCGCTTGGTGGTTCGGTGATCGGCGTGGGCAAATACATCACGCCCAAGCTCTACATCGGCTACGGCGTGTCACTGATCGGCAGCGGCTCGGTACTGACCCTGAAGTACCTGCTGCGGCGCGGCTTCGATATCGAAGTCGAATCGTCCACGGTCGAAAACCGCGGTTCGGTGAACTGGCGCAAGGAGCGCTGAGTAGCAAGCGTGGAGCGTTGTAGGAGCGGCGTAAGCCGCGAAGCCACCGCTCCATCCGTAGTCAATTGCGCATTTTCCAAGCCGAAGATCAGCGGTGTCGCGAAGTCATGCTGCACCGGCTTCGCGGCTCACGCCGCTCCCACAAGCGTCGGCGATATTACGTGACTGCTGGCGGTTGCCGCTGTTGGCGGGGGCCGCTACTGTCCACGGCTGTTCTGTAATCCGCTGGAGTTCCAATGACGCGTAAACCGCTTACCGCCGCGCTGGCGCTGGGCATGAGCCTGGCCGCCGCTGCTGCCCACGCCAACGAAGGCATGTGGATGCCCACGCAGCTGCCGGAGCTGGCCAGGACGCTGAAGGACGCCGGCTTCAAGGGTGACCCCAAGCAGTTGGCCGATGTCACCGCGCCGCCGTTGAGCGCGGTGGTGCGTGTTGGTGGTGGTACCGGCTCGTTCGTCTCCGACGAGGGCCTGCTGCTGACCAATCACCACGTGGCCTATGGCGTCATCCAGTACAACGCCAGCAAGGAACACAACTTCATCAATGATGGCTTCATCGCACAAGGTCGCGACGACGAGCGCGCTGCCAATCCCGATTACCGGGTGCTGGTGACCGTGGGTTTCGACAAGGTCACCGACGATGTACTCAAGGACGCGCGTGGCAAGACCGGGCGCGGCTATTACGACGCGGTGGAAAGCGCGCGCAAGCGCATCGTCGCCGACTGCGAGGCCGAAGGCGGCGTGCGCTGCTCGGTGGCCAACATGTATTACGGCAGCGACTTCTACCGCATCCGCCAGCTGGAGCTGACCGACATCCGTCTGGTCTACGCACCGCCGCGTGCGATCGGCAATTACGGCGATGAAATCGACAATTTCATGTGGCCGCGCCACACCGGTGATTTCACCCTGCTGCGTGCCTACGTGGGCAAGGATGGCAAGCCGGCGCCGTACAGCAAGGACAACGTTCCCTACCAGCCGCCAGCACACCTGAAGATGTCGCTGGATGGCCCGAAGGAAGGCGATTACGCGATGCTGGCCGGTTACCCGGGCACCACCTATCGCCTGCGCACCGCTGCCGAGTTCGCCAACCAGATTGATACCGTGCTGCCGCGCCGCGTGGAAGTGTTCCAGCAGCTGATCGATGTCATCGAAGCGCAGGGCAAGGGCAATGCCGATGCGCGCACGCGCTACGCCTCGCAGCTGCAGTCGCTGAAGAACAACCGCAAGCGCGCCGCCGGTGAGCTGGAAGGCCTGCTGCGCAGCGATGCCAAGACCCAGCGTGCGCAGGACGAGCAGGCCATGCTGGCCAGCGCCGATGGCAAGTACAAGGCCGATATCGATGCGCTGTTTGCGTCGCTGGCCGCAGACAGCGCGGTCGGCAGCAGCGAGTTCCTGGTGACCTTGATGTCCAGCCAGACCCAGTTGCTGCGTTCGGCGCTGCTGCTGGAGCGGCTGCGGGTGGAGTCGCTCAAGCCCGATGCCGAGCGTGAAGCCGGCTATCAGCAGCGCGACCAGGCCCTGATCGAAGGTGTGCTCAAGCAGGTACAGCGCCGCTACGATCCGACGGTTGAGAAAGCACTGCTCACCGCATTGCTGACCCGCTACCAGCAACTGCCCGATGCACAGCGCGATTCGCATTACGACAACCTGTTCGGGCGCACACCGGCCGAGCTGGCCAGGCATCTGGACGAGCTGTACGCACAGACCAAGCTTGGTGACGAAGCGCAGCGCCTGTCGCGTTTCGAAGCTGCACGCAAGGGTGGTTTCATCGAGGCCGATCCGTTGGTGTCGGTGGCATCGGCCTTGGTGATGGCACAGCTCAACGCCGAGCGTGACAGCAAGGAACGCGCAGGCGAGCAGCTGCGCCTGCGTCCGTCCTACATGCAGGCACTGTTCGCCTGGCGTGCAAGCCAGGGCAGGGCGGTGTACCCGGATGCCAACAGCACCCTGCGCATCAGCTACGGCAAGGTCGAAGCACTGCATCCGCGCGATGCGGTCAGCTATTCGCCGGTGACCACGGTTGCCGGCATCGTCGAGAAGAACACCAATACGGTGCCGTTCGATGCGCCCAAGCCGTTGCTGGCGGCAATTGCCAAGGGAGATTTCGGCAGTACCGCTGATCCGGCGTTGAAGACGCAGACGGTCAACTTCCTGACCAACCTGGATACCACCGGCGGCAACTCCGGCTCACCGGTGCTCAATGCCAAGGGCGAGTTGATCGGCCTGAACTTCGACTCCAACTGGGAGTCGGTCAGCGCCAGCTGGTGGTTCGACCCGCGCTACAAGCGTGCCGTGCACGTGGACATGCGCTACCTGCGTTGGCTGTTGGCGAAGGTATACCCGGCCCCCGCTCTGCTGCAGGAAATGGGTGTGCCTGCCGAGTAACGGCTGCGGAATGGGTGCCACGGAAGTGGCGCCCATTCCATGCATAAAACGGTGTGTACCCCGTTTCAGCGATAACTGACATTACGCTAGGCTAAAATCCCGATCATCGGTGGACTGTCTACTGACAGTCCGACAGGGAGAGTGTGTGGCATCGGATCTGAACTATGCGCGCGTGGGCGCAGCCAATTCCACGGCCTTGGCGCCGCTGCGCATCTGGATTGTCGGCAACCTGGAGCTGTTGCAGCCTCTGTTGCCCTATGGCGCCCAGATCCAGGCCCTGGACAGCGTCGAAGCGCTGTATCGCGAGTTGGTGATCGTTCCCTGCGACATCGTGGTCATCGATACCACCCGGGTCCGCGCCGGTATGGTCGAGACGGTCGAGCACCTGCGCCGTCGTGATGATCTGGGTGTGGTCCTGTTGGTCGACCCGAGTACCCCGCAGCTGATTGCCGATGGCCTGTGGGCCGGCGCTGACGCCTGCCTGCCGCACCGGCCAGAGCCGGAATTCCTCGCTGCCAAGCTGTACAGCCTGCGCCGGCGCTTGCCTGGCGAGGCGGCGCAGCTGATGGAAACCGGCGGAGCCGGCAATAGTCCCTGCTGGGCGTTGGAATCCGACGGCTGGGACCTGCGTGGGCCCAACGGGCAGGTACTGGCGCTGACCGAGGCCGAACGCGCATTTCTCACTTTGATTTTCTCATCTCCGGGCGAGACAGTCGCCCGCGAACGCTTGATTGCCGCCCTCACCGACCAGCCCTGGAGCTTTGATCCGCACCGGATTGAAGTGCTTGTGCACCGTTTGCGTAACCGTGTGCAGTCGGCCACCGGCTGTACCCTCCCGGTTCGCGCAGTTCGGGGTGCCGGCTACCGTTTGACGGTCTAGTTCACACTTTTGCGTTAAGTTTTTATTCATTAATATGAAGGCGCGTAGACGCGCCTTCATACGCAGCCGTACGCGCAATTCTTCCGTTAAATCAAGGTGATAGCCGTTCAGCGTGAGGCTTGAAAAGCCCCGCGCGAAAGCAAGTGAGAGTTTCCGTCACAAAGCGGAACTGAATAGGTCAGGGCACACCGTAAGAATCGCCGCAATTACGAGCACCACACGGTGCTGAATCGGTTAGTCGTTTTTGGGGCGACTGCCGCTTTTCCTTGAAGAAATCAATCGGGCTGCCGGGTTCGTCGGTGGCCTGCGCGCAGCGTTTGCAAGAGGTTCGCCCGGTGAACAACCAGTCCGATCAGTACATCCGTTCGTTTGTCCTTCCCACAAAAAATGGTGAGAGCCGTTCAATAGTGGGTGCCCGGAAAGCGGCGCGTTCCGTGCTGGGGCGCATCGGGGTGATTGCTTCGATGGTGATGACGGCGGTGTTGCCGAGTACTGCCATGGCTGCGGCCTACGCCACCGGTGGCTCCAGTCCGTATCGCTAAACCGTGATGTGGATGACTTGGGGCGCTGGCACCAATGGCACCCACGAAGCAGTACTGAGCAACGGATCAACTAGCAGTGCATCGCTGAATGTCGCTACCGGCGTGACGATGGTGGTGAGTTGGGCGATGTGCTGACCTACACGCTGACCACGGTGGTGAGTGATGCACAGACCACCGCACCGGTGGTGCTGAGCGACACCCTGGGCAACCGGCAGCGTGACCAACGCGGTGCTGGGCAGCGGTACCGACAACCCGAGCTGCGGCACGAGCTGCACGACCACCACCCCGGTGGCGGCACCTGCCGTGACCTACAGC
>NZ_JBRRDW010000063.1:0-22333 GCF_056759895.1 Stenotrophomonas sp. STEN038 | reverse complement strand
GAAGGCGGCGATGAACCAGTTCGCGATAATCTACGAAGACCGATTCACGCTGGCTCGCTGAAAGAGACTTCCGGACTAAACCGCCTCACACACAAAAAATCGGACACGCCCCCAAAAGCCAAAGCCAAAAACAGAAAACCCGGCTTTCGCCGGGCTTTCCTCAAACATCAGCTACCAGCGAAAAATCATTCGCCCGCTGCGTGACGCTCTTCGGCTTCCAGAATCTTCTGCTGATCGAAGGACGCCATGATGTCCTTCATGATCGGCCAGGTGCCTTCGCGACCCAGTGCCGACACCAGGTACCACGGGCCAGTCCAGCCCAGCTCCTTGATGATCTGCTCAGCCGCTTCCCTAGCCTCATCCTCGAACATCAGGTCAGCCTTGTTCAGCACCAGCCAGCGCGGCTTCTTCAGCAGCTCCGGATCATGCTTGCCGAGCTCACGCTCGATCGCACGCACCTGCTCAACCGGCGAAATGCCTTCAACACCACCTTCCATCGGCGAGATGTCGACGAGGTGCAACAACAGACGGGTGCGCTGCAGATGGCGCAGGAACTGCGCACCCAGGCCGGCACCGTCGGCCGCGCCTTCGATCAGGCCCGGAATATCGGCGATCACGAAGCTACGGTAATTCTCAACCTTCACCACACCCAGGTTCGGGTACAAGGTGGTGAACGGGTAATCAGCGACCTTCGGCGTTGCCGCCGAAACCGCACGGATCAAGGTGCTCTTGCCCGCATTGGGGAAGCCCAGCAGGCCAACGTCGGCCAGCAGCTTCAGCTCCAGCTTGAGCAGGCGCTCTTCACCCTCTTCACCCGGCAGCGCCTGACGCGGCGCGCGGTTGGTGGAGCTCTTGAAGTGCATGTTGCCCAGGCCGCCCTTGCCGCCCTTGGCCACCAGCAGGCGGTCGCCGTGCGTGGTCATGTCGCCAATGACTTCGTCGGTGTCGACGTTCATCACCACGGTGCCGACCGGCACGGTGATGACCAGGTCTTCGCCGCCCTTGCCATAGGCCTGACGGCCCATGCCGTTCTCACCACGCTGCGCCTTGAAGATGCGGTCATGGCGGAAGTCGACCAGGGTGTTCAGGTTTGCGTCGGCGCGGATCCAGACGCTGCCGCCATTGCCGCCATCGCCACCATCCGGACCACCGAGCGGAATGAACTTTTCGCGGCGAAAGCCGATACAGCCATTGCCGCCTTTGCCAGCGATGACTTCGATCTCCGCTTCGTCTACAAGTTTCATGAATTTAACGCCGGGATTGGGAAATGGGGATTGGGGAATAGCAGAAGCAGGTACTGCCCATTATCGGCCCTGCACCCCGAAATGTCGGGGTTCCAACGAAAAACCCCGCCGAAGCGGGGCTCTCGTCAGCAGCCCACACCGGAGTATGGGCGGCTTGCGCGTACGGAATTAAGCTTCCGTGACAACGCTGACGGTACGGCGCTTGTTGGCACCCTTCACCGTGAACTCAACCTTGCCATCGACCAGCGCGAACAGCGTGTGGTCACGGCCCAGGCCGACGCCTGCACCCGGGTGGAACTGGGTGCCGCGCTGACGCACGATGATGTTGCCAGCTTCGATGGCCTGGCCACCGAAGATCTTGACGCCGAGGTATTTCGGGTTGGAATCGCGACCGTTGCGCGAGGAACCTACGCCCTTTTTATGTGCCATGACGGATTCTCCTTAGCAATTAGCCGGCGATGCCGGTGATTTCGATTTCGGTGTAGTACTGACGGTGACCCTGACGCTTCATGTGGTGCTTGCGGCGACGGAACTTGATGATCCGGACCTTGTCGGCGCGGCCGTGGGCCACAACCTTGGCGGTCACCGAAGCGCCCTTCAGCGCGTCACCCAGCTTGATGCCGTCGGCATCGCCGAGCATCAGGATGTTGTCAAACTTGATCTCGTTGCCAGCTTCGACTTCGAGTTTTTCCACGCGCAGGGTTTCACCCTGAACGACGCGGTACTGCTTACCGCCAGTTACCAGAACTGCATACATGACCAGACTTCCTCTGTAGTTATTGTGGTCGCCTTGCCCGCCATCGAGGGCGGACAGAAGCGGGATTTTACCGGGCGGACCGAGCTCGGGTCAACCCACCCCCCTGCCCTGACCCGCCGGGGCTGAACCCCCGTTCAGGCCCCACCCCGTCATCTGGCCCACTGGCGGGAAACAGCACTGGCAAAACTGGCAATTGCCCCCAAATGACAAGGTCGCTAGGCTGATTGACTGCCGTCAGCGACGCCCCCACACCTCCTGCTACCGGCCCAGCCGGCAGCAGTCCAAATCGGATTTCCCATGGCGATGGATTTCATCCGCATCCGCGGTGCGCGGACGCACAACCTCAAGAACATCGACCTCGACCTGCCCCGCGACAAACTGATCGTGATCACCGGCCTGTCCGGCTCGGGCAAGTCCTCGTTGGCATTCGACACCATCTATGCCGAGGGCCAGCGCCGCTATGTCGAGTCGTTGTCGGCGTATGCGCGGCAGTTCCTGAGCGTGATGGAAAAGCCCGACCTGGACCACATCGAAGGCCTGTCGCCGGCAATCTCGATCGAGCAGAAGTCGACCTCGCACAATCCGCGCTCCACCGTCGGCACCATCACCGAGATCTACGATTACCTGCGCCTGCTTTACGCCCGCGTCGGTAGCCCGCGCTGCCCGGACCACGGCTACCCACTGGAAGCGCAGACCGTCAGCCAAATGGTTGACCAGGTGCTGACCCTGGATCCGGAGCAGCGCTACATGCTGCTGGCGCCAGTGATCCGCGATCGCAAGGGCGAACATGCGCAGGTCTTCGACCAGCTGCGTGCGCAGGGCTTCGTGCGTGTACGTGTTGACGGCGAGCTGTATGAAATCGATGAAGTGCCGGCGCTGACCCTGCGCCAGAAGCACACCATCGAGGCCGTGGTTGATCGTTTCCGCCCGCGCGAAGACATCAAGCAGCGCCTGGCCGAAAGCTTTGAGACCGCGCTCAAGCTGGGCGATGGCATGGCCACGGTGATGACCCTGGATGCCGCCGACAGCACGCCGCAGCTGTTCTCCTCCAAGTACAGCTGCCCGGTCTGCGATTACGCGCTGCCGGAGCTGGAACCGCGCCTGTTCTCGTTCAACTCGCCGGTCGGCGCCTGCCCGGGCTGCGATGGCCTGGGCGTGGCCGAGTTCTTCGATCCGAACCGCGTGGTCGTGCATCCGGAGCTGTCGCTGGCCGCTGGCGCGGTGCGTGGCTGGGACCGACGCAATGCCTATTACTTCCAGCTGATCGCCTCGCTGGCCAAGCACTACAAGTTCGACGTCGATGCCACCTGGCAGTCGCTGCCGGACAACGTGAAGCAGGCTGTGCTGTACGGCAGTGGCGAAGAGCAGATCACCTTCACCTATTTCACCGAAGCCGGTGGCCGCAACCAGCGCAAGCACCGCTTCGAAGGCATCATCCCCAACCTCGAACGCCGCTACCGCGAGACCGAATCGCCGGCCGTGCGCGAAGAACTGGCCAAGTACATCAGCTCGCGGCCGTGCCCGGAGTGCAAGGGCGCACGCTTGAACAAGGCGGCGCGCAATGTGTTTGTCGCTGATCGTCCGTTGCCGGAAATCGCGGTACTGCCGATCGACGAAGCCAAGCGCTTCTTCAGCGAACTGAGCCTGCCCGGTTGGCGCGGCGAGATCGCCACCAAGATCGTCAAGGAAATCGGTGAGCGACTCGGCTTCCTGGTCGACGTCGGCCTGGATTACCTCACCCTGGAGCGCAAGGCCGACACCTTGTCCGGCGGTGAAGCGCAGCGTATTCGCCTGGCCTCGCAGATCGGTGCCGGTCTGGTGGGCGTGATGTACGTGCTCGACGAGCCGTCCATCGGCCTGCACCAGCGCGACAACGAGCGCCTGCTCGGCACCCTCACCCGCCTGCGTGATCTGGGCAATACGGTGATCGTGGTCGAGCACGACGAAGACGCGATCCGCTTGGCCGATTACGTGGTCGATATCGGCCCCGGCGCTGGCGTGCATGGCGGCGAAATCGTCGGCCAGGGCCAGCTGCAGGACCTGCTCGATGCGCCGCGCTCCCTGACCGGCCAGTACCTGTCAGGCAAGCGTCGCATCGAGATCCCGGCACGCCGACACAAGCCCAATCCGAAGATGACGCTGCGCCTGCGCGGCGCCAGCGGCAACAACCTGAAGAACGTGGATCTGGATGTTCCATCCGGCCTGTTGACCTGCGTCACCGGCGTGTCCGGCTCGGGCAAATCGACGCTGATCAACGACACCTTGTTCTCGTTGGCCGCCAACGAAATCAACGGCTCCTCGCACCCGATTGCCAAGTACAAGAGCGTCGAAGGCTTGGACCTGTTCGACAAAGTGGTGGACATCGACCAGTCACCGATTGGCCGCACGCCGCGCTCCAATCCGGCGACCTATACCGGCCTGTTCACACCGCTGCGCGAACTGTACGCACAGGTGCCGGAAGCGCGTGCGCGCGGTTATTCGCCGGGCCGTTTCAGCTTCAACGTGCGTGGCGGCCGCTGCGAAGCCTGTCAGGGCGATGGTCTGATCAAGGTGGAAATGCACTTCCTGCCGGACGTGTACGTGCCTTGCGACGTCTGCCATGGCAAGCGCTACAACCGCGAGACGCTGGAGATCCTCTACAAGGGCTACAACATCAACGACGTGCTGCAGATGACGGTTGAAGATGCCCTGCGCCTGTTCGAACCGGTGCCATCGATCGCACGCAAGCTGGAAACGCTGATGGACGTCGGCTTGAGTTACATCAAACTGGGCCAGAGCGCGACCACGCTGTCCGGCGGTGAAGCTCAGCGCGTGAAGCTGTCCAAGGAACTGTCGCGCCGCGATACCGGCCGCACCCTGTACATCCTCGACGAGCCGACCACCGGCCTGCACTTCCACGACATCGAAGCCTTGCTCGGCGTGCTGCACAAGCTGCGCGACGAAGGCAACACCGTAGTAGTGATCGAGCACAACCTGGACGTGATCAAGACTGCTGACTGGATCGTCGATCTGGGTCCGGAAGGCGGCCATCGTGGCGGCACGGTGCTGGTCACCGGCACGCCGGAAGACGTGGCGGCGCATCCGGATTCCTACACCGGTCAGTTCCTGGCCAAGATGCTGCCGAACACCAGCGCGCGCCCGGAGCAACCTGCAGCAGTAGCCAACAAGCCCGATGCGCGTCCGCCGCGCAAGGAAAAGCCGATCAAGAAAGCTGCTGCCAAGAAGGCTGCCGCACCCGTCAAGAAGAAGGCTGCAAAATGAGTAACGAACACAAGCAACTGGCCCGCGTGCCGATCAGCGTGCGCTGGCGCGACATGGACTCGATGGGCCACGTCAACAACGCCAAGTACGTTTCCTATCTGGAAGAAGCCCGCGTGCGCTGGATGCTTGGCGTTGAAGGCGTGTCGATGACCGACCGCATCGCGCCGGTGGTAGCCAATACCAACATCAACTACCGCCTGCCGATCGTGTGGCCGAACGATATCGTGGTCGAGCTGTTCGTCGAGCGCCTGGGCAACAGCAGCGTGACCATTGGCCACCGCATCGTTGACCAGAACGACGACAGCAAGCTGTATTCGGACGGCAATGTGGTGGTGGTCTGGATGGATACGCAGACCGGTAAGAGTGCGCCGTTGCCTGAGGCTGTTCGGGGTGCTTCGAGCTGAGCGAAAGCGAAGCGGGCAGATCGTAAAAATGCCTGAAACCTCCCTTCTCCCGCCTGCGGGAGAAGGTGCCCGGAGGGCGGATGAGGGGAGCTTTTAGAGCTTTTAGAGCTTTTAAAACTTTTAAAACTTTTAGAGCTAAAAGCGCCCTCACCCCAACCCCTCTCCCGCAAGCGGGAGAGGGGCTTGTATCTCGCAAGTTGAAGCATAGTCGGCGCAGTCCACGCCAGCGCGCGGCCTTACTTCAAAGCAACCCTCGGGAAATCCACCGGCACATCCAACGCCACGTTGATGTAGTTGGTGAACAGATTCAAAGCCACATGCGCGAGAATCTCGACGATCTGCTCGTCACCGAAACCCACGCTGCGCAGCTCGGCCACATCGGCATCGTCCAGCTGCGCACGCTGCTCCACTACTTTCAGCGCGAAGCGCAATGCCGCAGCGGTACGCGCGTCTTCGGACTGACCCGCCTGTGCCGATGCCATCTCCGCCGCACTAGCGCCCGCCTTTTGCCCCAGCACGGTATGCGCAGCCAAGCAGTACTCACAGCGGTTGCGGTTGGCGATGGCGACGGCAAGCTGCTCGCCGAGCTTGCTGCCAAGACTGCCATTGCCCAGGGCGCCAAACGCTCCCCACATGCTCTGCAATGCAGCCGGGGAATTGGACACCGCCTTGAACATATTTGGCATAGCGCCGAAGGCTTTGTGGATCTGCGCCAACAGCGGCTGGCTGGCGGCGGGGGCGGTCTGGGTCTGCAGGTTGATGCGTGACATGGTGATCTCCTGATCGGTTGGGATGATTGCCGGGCCGTCAGCCCGTGAAAGAAGTATCCCGCCCGAACTAGAACTATTTGATACGATTAGTTCATCAAACGAACCAATTGATACAGATGAACACCCTTCCCCCGGTAGATCGACTGGCAGGCGTCCTGGAGAACTTCCGCTTCCAGGCGCAGCTGTTCCACTCCGGCCCGCTGTGCGGGCTGACCAGCTTCGACGCCGGCGAAGGCCATGCTTACCTGCACGTGCTGCGGCGTGGCCGGCTCGAGGTCAGCCATCCCGGCAGCCGCGATATCCCAGCCTCGATGCACTTCGAAGAGCCGACGCTGCTGTTTTATCCGCGCCCGTTCAATCACCGCTTCCATAACCCGCCTCGCGAAGGCGCCGATTTCACCTGCGCACGCCTGGACTTCGACGGCGGCATCGCGCATCCGCTGGTACGTGGCCTGCCCTCGTTGATCGCACTGCCGCTGACACGCATCCCCGGCCTGGCAATGACACTGGAACTGCTGTTCAACGAAACCGACAACGTCCGCTGCGGCCAGCGCCTGCTGACCGATCGGCTGTTCAAAGTCGTGGTGATCCAGTTGCTGCGCTGGCTGCTGGATCATCCGCAGGAAGCCGGGATACCCGCCGGTTTCATCACCGGCCTGTCGGATCAGCGCTTGTCGCGTGCCTTGGCCGCCATGCATGATCGCCCCGGCGAAAGCTGGACACTCAACAGCCTCGCCGAACAGGCCGGCATGTCGCGCACCGCGTTTGCCAACAGCTTTCGCGACATCGTCGGACAGACGCCGCTGGACTACCTCACCGATTGGCGCATCGCGCTGGCCCAGCGCCGGCTGCGGCAAGGCCGGCCGATCAAGACGCTGGCCGACGAGCTGGGCTATGCCAACGCCTCGGCGCTGTCGCGCGTATTCGCCGCCAAGATGGGGATGTCGCCACGCGAGTGGCTGAAGCAGGCCGACGCCTGATCAACGCGCAGGCGCCTCGCGCCGCACCTGCAGCGTTCCGTCGACCTTCGTTCCATCTTCCAGACTGAGCCGCAACGGCAACTGCGCGCCTTCGGCCAGCGGTACTTCCGGTTGCATCAGCATCAGGTGCAGACCGCCGGGCCTCAGCTCGGCAACTGCCCCGGCAGCAATCGGCAAGCGTTCGATTTCGCGCATCCGGCTAACGCCCTGCGCTACCGTGGTTTCGTGCAACGACACATCACCGAAGGCCTTGCTGCCCGCACCAATCACCACCACCTCGCTGGCGCAGCCGTTGCGGATGCGCGCGAAGCCCGCCGCCATCCGCGTCGCCGCCGGGGTCAACCGCACCCACCCCTGCTCCACGGTCACACAGGCCGGTGCTGCAGCTGCGGCCTCGAACGCGCACAAGGCCAACAGTACGCACACGAATGGTTTGGTTATCATCAAGCCACGACTCCTTGCCGTACGAGAAACCGCAGCATGACCACGCTCATCGAAGTGATCAACCATGGCCCCATCCGTGAACTGCGCCTGGCGCGGCCGCCGGTCAACGCGCTGGACACCGAACTGTGCCGCGCACTGATTGCCGCCGTCACCGTGGCCATGACCGACGACGTGCACGGCATCGTGCTGTCCGGCAGCGAGCGCATCTTCACCGGCGGCATGGACGTACCGCACCTGCTCTCGCATGGCGATGACAAGCGCAAATTGATGGATAGCTGGCAGGCCTTCTTCGGCGCTGCACGGGTATTGGCCGAAAGCCGCGTGCCGGTGGTAGCCGCGCTGACGGGCCACTCGCCGGCTGGCGGCTGCGTGCTTGCACTGTGCTGCGATTACCGGGTGATGGCGCGCAGCGCCGACCCGGCAAAACCCTATGTGATCGGCCTGAACGAGGTCCAGGTGGGGCTGGTCGCGCCGGAAGGCATCCAGCGCCTGATGCGGCGCGTGGTTGGCCACCACCGTGCCGGCGTATTGCTGACCGGCGGCCAGCTGGTCAGCGCCGAGCGCGCCCTGGAGATTGGCCTGGTCGATGAACTGGCTGACGGCGCGCCACAGGTGGTCGAACGCGCCATCGGCTGGCTGCAGGCCCAACTCAAGCTGCCGGCGCAGCCGATGCTGCAGACCCGTGCCATCGCCCGTGCAGACCTGCACGAAGCCATGCAGGCCGAGCAAATCCAGCTGGAGCGCTTCGTCGAGGCCTGGTTCTCGCCGGATGCGCAGGGCGCTTTGCAGGCATTGGCGGCTCGCCTGGGCAAGAACTGAGGATCACCCGTCCCGGGCTGGGGAACTGCGGCGGCCGCTGCGGCTGCCTGCGTTCCCCTTCCCCTGCTCGCCTATAATCGCGGCCTGTCGAAATGAAGGCCGCCGCCTTGTCCAACACGCCCGAACCCGTGGTATCCGAGCTGATTGACCTGCTGTCGCTGGAGCGGCTGGAGGACAACCTGTTCCGTGGCCAGAGCCGCGATATCGGCACCAAGTACGTGTTCGGCGGGCAGGTGCTGGGCCAGGCGCTGGCGGCCGCACAGGCAACGGTCGAGAACGGCCGTCACGTGCATTCGCTGCATGCCTATTTCCTGCGCGCCGGCAACATCGACCACCCCATCGTCTATGACGTGGACCGCACCCGTGATGGCGGCAGCTTCTCGGTGCGCCGGGTCACCGCGATCCAGCACGGCAAGGTGATTTTCTTCTGCGCGGCCTCGTTCCAACAGGCCGAGCGTGGTGCCGAACACCAGCACAAGATGCCGGATGTGCCGCAGCCCGAGGACATCGAGCCGAGCCGTCCACTACCGGCCGATGTGCTGGAGCGCTTGCCGGTGAAGGTGCAGCGCTGGCTTTCGCGCGGCGGTCCGTTCGAATTCCGCCACGTCTATCCGCGCGACGAACTGAACCCGCCCAAGCGCCCGCCCTATCACCAGGTGTGGTTGCGCTTGAACGAGAAAATCGGCGATGCGCCAGAGCTGCACCAGGCGCTGCTGGCCTATGCCTCCGACTTCCATCTGCTCGGCACGGCCACCTTCCCGCACGGCATCAGCTACTACCAGCCGCATGTGCAGATGGCCTCGCTCGACCATGCGATCTGGTTCCATCGCCCGTTCCGCGCCGACGACTGGCTGCTGTACTCGCTGGACAGCCCCAGCGCGCAGGACTCGCGCGGCCTGGCGCGTGGCCAGTTCTATACCCGCAACGGCGTGCTGGTCGCCAGCACCGCACAGGAAGGGCTGATCCGCGTGACCCCCGACGACAACGAAGCGAGCAAGGGCTGAACCATGCGCAAGATTTTCAGCAGCCAGCGCGTCGAGAACGCCGAGGGCGTGGCGGAGATCCTGCGTGATGCAGGCATCGAGGTCCGCGTCACCAACGGTCGCTCGTACCACAGCAAGCGCCGTGGCCAGTTCAGCTATACCGACAAGGTCAACAACGAGAACCTGCCTTCGGTCTGGGTGGTGCATGCCAATGACCAGCCGCGGGCGCGTGAGATCCTGCGCGACAAGCGCCTGCTCGACACCACCCGCCGCGACCATCCCACCGCCGAATACGCCTTCCGCGAAGCACCCGCGGAGGCCGGCAATGGCCGCAGCTGGGCCTGGCGTATCCGCATCGCACTGCTGGTGGTGATTGCCGGCGTGGCGCTGGTGATCATGATGCGCCATCGCACTGCGCCGACCACCGCTCCGGCTCCCCCCGCCGTGCAGGCACAGCCGGCCCAGCAGCACCCCAGCGAAGACGAGTTCCGCGTCCGCATCCAGTCCCAGCCCGACAGCCCCCCGCCGGCTCCGGCTCCGGCTCCGGCTCCGGCTCCGGCTCCGGCTCCGGCTCCGGCTCCGGAAAAATAATCGGTCACATCGGGCTTCGGTGCCCGTCCTGTTTGGCAGTACCGTCGAAAAGGCCTGTCCGATGAGCACCGAAGCACTGGAGATCATGCTGCAGAACGAGCTGCCTGCCGCCCGCAAGGGCTGCACGCAGTCCTATGGACGCATCGTGCTGGCCTGCCAGAACACGGTGACCGCCATCGCCCTGGCCATCACCCGCGATGTGCAGGTCAGCGAGGACATCGCCCAGGAAGCCTTCATCAAGGCCTGGCAGCAGCTCACCCAGCTCAACAACAGCGCCAGCTTCCTGCCCTGGCTGCGCCAGATCACCCGCAACCTCGCGCGCGACTGGCTGCGCGCCAACCGCAACCGGCCGCTCAGCGGCGAAGGCGCGGAAATCGCCATCAGCATGGCTGCCGATCCCTCGCCCAATGGCGTCGATGCGCTGGCGCGGGTGGAGGAGGAACTGGTCGCCGAGGAAATCATCTCGGCCCTGCCCGAAGACAGCCGCGAAGCCCTGCTGCTGTACTACCGCGAAGGGCAAAGCTCGCAGCAGGTGGCCATGCTGCTCGGCCTGAGCGATGCCGCCGTGCGCAAGCGCCTGTCGCGCGCCCGCGCCAGCGTGCGTGAGGAGATGCTCAAGCGCTTTGGTGAGTTCGCACGCAGCACGGCACCAGGTGCGGCTTTCGCCGCCGTGGTCAGCTCGGCGCTGATGCTGGCCGCTCCTGGCGTAGCCAGCGCTGCGATCATCGCCAGCAGTGCAGGCGTTGCCAGCACGGGCGCGGGCAAACTCGGTCTGGGCGGACTGGGCGCCAGCACCGCAAGCAGCGGCGCCGCAGCGGGCACCCTCGGGGCCGCGGCAAACGTCCTGTTTCCCAGCATGTTCGAGCTGTGGCTGGTGCTGGGCTCCATCGCGCTTGGCGTCCTGGGCGCCTACCTCTCCAATCTCTACCTGCTGCGCTATGCCGAGACACCCGAGGAAATCCAACGTGTTCGCCGCTTCATGCGCCTGCATACCCTCAGCGCGTTCGTGTTCTGCGTCTGCGCCCTGGCTGGCGTGGTACTGCGGATGGGCCTGGTTGGCGGGCTGCTGATCCTGGCGGCAGGCATGGCAGCTTTGAACTACCAGTATCTGGTCACCCTGCCGCGGGCGATGGCACCGATGCTCGCCCGCGATGCTGCACGCCATGGCCGCAAGGGGCCGTCCTGGGTCTACCGGAGCATGTTCGGGCGCAGCGCCGTGATTGCCACATCAGTGCTGGCGGTGGCGGCGACGTTGTACGCACTGCTGCAGCAATGATCACTCACAACAAAACACCCCCGCTGCTGCCAGCGGGGGTGTTGTCGATCGGCGCCTTTGTGCAACTTACTTCGCGGCCGGAGCCTGCGGCGGCATCGGGCCGCGCGGGCCACGATGCTCGCGGTGACCGTCCTTGCGTGCGGCCTCCAGCTCGGCCTGACTCAACTTGCCATCCTTGTTGGTATCGGCCTTTGCAAACCACTCGGCACGGCGCTGCTCGGCACGGGCCTGACGATCAGCCTGGTCGATGTAGCCGTCCTTGTTGACGTCCAGCCGGGTGAAATTGGCCTGGTATTCGGCGGCACTGATGCGACCGTCGTTATCGGTATCCATGCCGCGCATGAAGCCGCCATCGCGCTGACCGCGGTGTCCGCCATGGCGATCACCGCCGTGACGTCCGCCATGCCGCATCTGCGCCATTTCCTCGCGCGACAGCTTGCCGTCCTTGTTTTTGTCCAGCTCGTCGAAACGCTGTGCCAGATGCGGACGAGCCGCCGCTTCCTGGCGATCAACCACGCCATCATTGTTGGCATCCAGGCGCTGCGGCGCCGGGCCGGTGCTGGTCGGCGCAGCCGCGAACACCAAGCCGGTCGCCGAGGTGGCCAGCAGCATCGCCAGCAGGAGGAGAGGTTTGCGGTGGGTCTTGGTCATGATGGGGCTCCGTGGTGAGACTGCGAACGCGGCATTGCGTCCTCGCTACGGTCAACGCGCCAGTTGCCGGCTTGGTTGACCTGCTTACCCGCGATGTTCATCACGCAGACAGGCGCAGGATTTGCGACGCGCCACGGCTATGCTGTGCGCATGGCAGCCCACGGCGAAAACAACGAAGAACTGCGCCTGTTCCAGACCGGCGAGCACCCTTGCGGCTATTGGCCTGAACGACAAGCCCGCGACCTCGTGCTGGATCCCCAGGACGAGCGTCTGGGCGCGCTTTACCCGATGGCGCTGACCTGGGGCTTCCGCCGCTCCGGTGACCTGGTCTACCGCCCGCACTGCGAAGGCTGCCGTGCCTGCGTGCCGGTGCGCATTCCGGTGGAACGCTTCAATCCCGACCGCAGCCAACGCCGCTGCCTGGCGCATAACGCCGACTTGCAATGCCGGATTCTGCCAGCCGAGCGTACCGACGAGCAGTTCGCGCTGTATCAGCGCTACCTGTCCCACCGCCATGCCAAGGGTGGCATGGACGAACACGGGCCGCATGAGTTCGACCAGTTCCTGATCGGCAGCTGGTCACATGGTCGCTTCATGGAGATCCGCACGCCCGGCGTGGCCGGCAAACGCGGGCAACTGCTGGCCGTCGCCGTCACCGACGTCACCGACCTCGGCCTGTCGGCGGTCTATACGTTCTTTGATCCGGACCAGGAGAAGCGCAGCCTCGGCACCTTCGGCATCCTGCAGCAGATCGCCTGGGCGCAGCGCAACGGCTTGCCGCATTTGTATCTGGGCTATTGGATCAACGGCCACCGCAAGATGGATTACAAGCGCCGCTTCCATCCGCTGGAGTATTTCGACGGCAAGCGCTGGCTGCAGGACGAACAGGCCCTTGGCAGCCCCCGGCCCTGACTGAGAAACAGCTTATTGCGAACTGCCTTGATACATATTTAACCGGGATTTATGCAGAATGGGAATGTCATCGCGCATCGTGATGGCGCAAGGAAGTATCCATTCAACAGGAGTAATGCGTGAAGACCCAACTTTTGATTCTGGCTGCAATTGGCACCTTGGCCCTCGCCGGCTGCAAGAAGACCGACACCCCGGCCACCGACGCACCGGCAGCAACCCCGGCCGCTGCACCTGCAGCTGAAGTCACCCCGGCTCCGGCCACCGACACCGTCAAGGCCGGCACCGGCGTACCGGAATGCGACCAGTACCTGGAAAAGGTCTACGCATGCATCAGCGACAAGGTTCCCGAAGCCCAGCGCGACATGATGAAGCAGGGCATCGAGCAGTCGCGTAGCGCCTGGGCAGGCGTGACCGACAAGACCGAGCTGGCCAACCAGTGCAAGACCGCGCTGGAACAGGCCAAGACCAGCTTCGGCGCGATGGGCTGCACGTTCTAAGCAACGTAACAGCGCTGTCCATGGACGCTCCGCTTGCGGGGCGTTCGTGTTTTCGCAGCTTCATGTTTTCGCCTGATCGTCATGGCGACGTGAGAAAATCGGCGGATGCGCATCTCAACCCTACTCGTCCCGATGACCCTGCTGTTGGCAGCCTGTTCCACCTCACCCAGCGGCAGCGCCAGCGCGCCAGACCAGCTGCGGCTGGCAACCTACAACACCTCCCTGTACTCCGAGGAGGAAGGCGGCCTGATCCGCGAACTGCAGGGCGACAGCGCACACGCGCGCAAGATCGCTGCTGTGCTGCAGCAGACCCGGCCGGATCTGGTCCTGCTCAACGAATTCGATTTCGACGACGCCCACCGCGCCGCCGACCTGTTCCAGCAGCGCTATCTTGAAGTCGCCCAGCCTGGCGGCGGCGAAGCATTGAAATACCCTTACCGCTACCTGGCACCGGTCAACACCGGCGTGCCAAGCGGCCTGGACCTGGACAACAACGGCACCGTCGGCGGCAAAGGCCGCGAGCGCGGCAACGATGCCTGGGGTTACGGCCTGCACCCTGGCCAGTACGGCATGCTGGTGCTGTCCAGGTACCCGATCGATGAAGCTACCGTGCGCACCTTCCAGCTGTTGAAGTGGAGCACCCTGCCCGACGCACTGCGTCCGATCGAGCCGACTACCGGCAAATCGTTCTGGCCGGATGCGGTGTGGTCACAGCTGCGGCTGTCGTCCAAATCGCATTGGGACGTGCCGGTGCGCACCCCACTGGGCACCGTGCATGTACTGGCATCACACCCCACCCCGCCGGTGTTCGACGGCAAGGAAAAGCGCAACGCCGCCCGCAACCACGACGAGCTGCGGCTGTGGAAGGAATACCTGGACGGCGGCGACAAGCCGTGGCTGTGCGATGACAAAGGCACATGTGGCGGCCTGGCCGCCGATGCGCGCTTCGTCATCGTCGGCGATCTGAACAATGATCCAGCCGATGGCGACGGCCGCCACGACGCCATCCTCGAACTGCTGGAACACCCGCGCGTGCTGCGCTACCCGACTCCGACCAGCGTCGGTGCAGAACAGACCAGCCTGGCCTATGCAGAGAAAGGCATCGTCCGCCGCGGCGCGCCGCAGCACGCCACCGGCGACTTCGGCCCGCGCTCGGGCACCATGCGCCTGGACTATGTACTGCCCTCCACCGGCCTGAGCTACATCGGCAGCGGCGTGTTCTGGCCTGCCAACGACAGCCCGGAGGCGAAGATCGCCGATGGCAGCGACCACCACCTTGTCTGGGTGGATGTGAAATAAAAAAACGCCGGCTAAGCCGGCGTTTTTTTAGCTCTGGTTTTTGTGGGAGCGGCGTAAGCCGCGAAGCTTGTACACCATCAGATGACGATGCATTCCGCTGCTGCAGCATTGTCAGCTTCGCGGCTTACGCCGCTCCCACAAGCGCGCGGGCGACTGCTGGTGCGGGGGATGCATCACAGCAGCGAAGCTTTACCCCTCCCCAACCCTCCCCTTGCCTTCGGCAAAGGGAGGGAGCCAAGCTCAGCGCAGCTCGATTCCAATTGCCGCTGCAGCATCACGTGCGATCGCGCGTGCCTGATCCACATCGGCAGCGCGCGCCAGGGTCACGCCGACGCGGCGTTGGCCCTGCACCATCGGCTTGCCGAACAGGCGCAGTGCCGAATCCGGATGGATCAGTGCTTCGGCCACGTTGCTGAAGAACGGTACGCCATTGCCCTGCGCCAACATCGCACATGATGCCGATGCGCCGTTATGGCGGATGGTCGGGATCGGCAGGCCCAGAATCGCCCGCGCATGCAGCGCGAACTCGCTCAGCTCCTGCGATACCAGGGTGACCAGGCCGGTGTCATGCGGACGCGGCGAGACCTCGCTGAACCACACCGCGTCACCCTTCACGAACAACTCGACACCGAACAGTCCCCAACCACCGAGGTCATCGGTGATTGCGCGGGCGATCTGCTGCGCGCCTTCCAATGCCTTGGCCGACATCGCCTGCGGCTGCCAGCTTTCGCGGTAGTCGCCATCCTTCTGCAGGTGACCAACCGGGTCACAGAACGCAGTGCCACCGGCATGGCGCACGGTCAGCAGGGTGATCTCGTAATCGAAGTCGATGAAGCCTTCGACTATGCAGCGGCCGGCACCAGCGCGGCCGCCGGTCTGCGCGTAGTCCCAGGCCGGGCCGATGTCGGCCTCGCTGCGCAGCGTGCTCTGGCCCTTGCCGGAAGAGGACATCACCGGCTTGACCACGCAGGGCAGGCCAATCACAGCGACGGCCTCGCGGTACTCGGCCTCGGTATCGACGAAGCGGTAGGGCGAGGTCGGCAGGCCCAGGGTTTCGGCCGCCAGCCGGCGGATGCCTTCACGGTCCATGGTCAGGCGGGCGGCACGCGCGGTCGGGATCACCCGCAGGCCCTGCTCGGCTTCCAGCTGTACCAGGGTTTCGGTGTGGATGGCCTCGATCTCCGGCACCACCAGATGTGGCTGTTCCTGCGCGATCAAGGCCTTCAGCGCGGCCGGGTCGAGCATGTCCAGCACATGGCTGCGGTGTGCAACCTGCATGGCCGGGGCATTGGCGTAACGGTCGGCGGCGATCACTTCCACCCCGAAACGCTGCAGCTCGATAGCCACTTCCTTGCCCAATTCGCCCGAACCAAGCAGCAGGACGCGGGTAGCGGATGGGGACAGCGGGGTACCGAGGGTGATCATCAGGCAGGTCCGGGAGGGCGCTAAAGAGGATGCATATTCTAGGCAAGCCGGGCCGTGGAGGGGCGGCCCCATTCCCGGGTAAGCACCAGCGGACCCCGGGAATGGGTGGAATGGCACAGCGGGGATGAGGTGTCCCGCACAGGCCTCTGGGGCGAGCGCGCTTGCCGGTTCCTGCCCAAGCCCAGGCCCAATGACAGAGCCACTTGCATATTGATATCAATTTGATATCTTCACCATCAACCGCCACGGAAGATGTGCCATGAAAGAGAAGTCCATCGGTTCCATGACCGGCATTCCCACCCTGCTTGGCACCCTGGCGATGATGCTTGCGGGCGTCATCGCAATAATCGCCGCGATCGTCGTCACCAAGAATGGCACCGGTGGTGGCGGGCCGATGGTGATAGGCGGCATCGTGTTGGTGATCGTCGGCATCTTCCTCAGCTGCGGCCTGTACATGGTCCAGCCCAACCAGGTGGCCGTGATCAGTCTGTTCGGCAAGTACGTGGGCACGGTCAAGGAAAACGGCCTGCGCTGGAACAACCCGTTCTTCAGCAAGCGCAGCGTCAGCCAGCGCGTGCGCAACTTCGAAAGCGGCAAGCTCAAGGTCAATGAACTGGACGGTTCGCCGATCGAGATTGCTGCGGTCATCGTCTGGCAGGTCGTCGATGCTTCCGAAGCGGTCTACAACGTCGACGACTACGAGAGCTTCGTGCACATCCAGTCCGAGTCGGCGCTGCGTGCGATGGCCACCAGCTACCCCTATGACCAGCACACCGAAGGCCAGCTCGCCCTGCGCAGCCACGCCGCCGAGATCTCCCAGCACCTGAAGGACGAATTGGCCGAGCGGCTGGCCGATGCCGGCGTGCAGGTACTCGATGCCCGCATCAGCCACCTTGCCTACGCGCCGGAAATCGCCCAGGCCATGTTGCAGCGCCAGCAGGCCAGCGCGGTGATCGCCGCACGCACGCAGATCGTCGCAGGCGCCGTCGGCATGGTCGAGATGGCACTGCTGGAACTGCAGAAGAACGCCGTCGTCACCCTCGACGAAGAGCGCAAGGCGCACATGGTCAGCAACCTGTTGACGGTGCTGTGCTCGGACCGCGGCACCCAGCCGATCGTCAATGCCGGTTCGCTGTACTGAACAACGTAGTGAGGTAATCGTAGTGAATGTTTTCGCCCCCCTGATCATCGCAGCCACCGGCGTTCCAGCCCTGTGCTTCGCCGTGTGGAGCGGACGCCCCGGCACTGCACATGCACGCGGGCTGGGCCTGCGCTGGGCCTTGATCGCACTGTGCATGTTCGTGGCGGCCACCGGCGTCTATCTGGCCGGTGACAACCGCAACATCGCCTATGGCGTGATCATCGCGCTGGTGGTGGCGGTCAATGCGCTGGGCATTTCGCTGGTGCTGCATCTGCGTCGCGGCAACAACGGAGCACCCCGCCGGTGAGCGAGAAGAAGGCCTATCCGCTGCGCATCAACGCTGATGTTCTGGCGGCGACCCAGCGCTGGGCCGACGACGAACTGCGCAGCCTCAACGCGCAGATCGAGTATGTGATCCGCGACGCCCTGCGCAAGGCCGGGCGTCTACCCAAACCTGAGCAAGAACCCAAGGAAGAGCCATGAGCACGCAGTGGAAATATCTGGTCGTAGAACTGAAAACCACCTTGATGGGCAGCTTCAAGATGGAGGCACTGCAGGAGGAACTGGACAAGCACGGCCGGCTTGGCTGGGAACTGGTCAACGTGGTCCATGCCACGCCGACCGTGTCCACGCCCACGCTGATCTTCAAAAAGGCTTCCTGATGAAAGCCTTGGGCGGATTGATCACAGCGGCCATCCTTTCCCTCGCCAGCAGCGCACACGCTGCCGACCCGGCGGCCTTGGCCACCCAGCTACTGGACCGACTCGATGCTGGCCAATACGCGGCTGCGGAAGCGGACTTTTCGCCGCAGATGAAAGCGGCGGTACCGGCTGACAAGCTCAAGGCAGTATGGGAGTCCCTGCCCGCGCAGATGGGCGCAGCCGGTCCACGTGGCCCTGCCGTAACCAGCGAAGCCGACGGCTTCCGCATCGTCGTCGTTCCTCTGCGTTATGCAAATGGCGGGCTGCAGGCGCGTATCGTGCTTGATCAGGACGACAAGGTTGCAGGCTTCCTGGTGCAGCCTGCAGCGGCTGCGCCGGCACCACCGCCTGCGGCGGATGCCAGCGTCATCGAGCAGGACTTCAGCGTACCGGCCAGTGGTAGCGCCAGCGCACCACTACCGGGCACGCTGACCCTGCCCAAGGGCAAGGGCCCCTTCCCCGCCATCGTGCTGGTGCACGGCTCCGGCCCGCAGGACCGCGATGAAACCATCGGCCCCAACCGCCCGTTCCTGGACATCGCGCGCGGACTCGCCGCGCAGGGCATTGCCGTGCTGCGTTACGAAAAGCGCAGTCATGCACGCCCGCAGGATTTCAAAGGCAGCTTCAGCGTTGATGACGAAACCACCAACGATGCGGTCGCAGTAGTAAGCGCACTGGCGGGCAACGCCAACATCGATCCTCGCCACGTGTATCTGCTGGGCCACAGCCAGGGAGGATTGCTGGCCGGGCGCATCGCCAAGGCGGCCAATGGCAAACTGGCGGGACTGGTACTGCTTGCCGCACCCGCGCGCCCCATCCTCGACCTGCTGGCCGAGCAGAATCGCTACATGCTCGGCCTGGACGGCGCGGTCAGCGCCGAGGACCAAGCCCAACTCACCGCACTGGATGCAGCCATCGCGAGCGTGCGCGGCAATCCGGAAGCTCGGCTGATGGATGTCCCTGGTCGATTCTGGCAGCAGTTGGAAGCTGTCGACCCCATTGCCGACGCACGCGACAGCAAGCTGCCGGTGCTGGTGCTGCAGGGTGGCCGCGACTTCCAGGTGATCGACACCGACTGGCAGCTGTGGAACAAGGGGCTGCAAGGTGAGCGCTACCGCTTCCGGCACTACCCAGCGCTCAACCACCTCGGCATCGCCGGTGAAGGCAAGGGCTCATTGGAAGAATACGCGCGCCCGGGCCACGTCGATCCAGCACTGATCAACGACATCGCGCTATGGATCAACGCACAGTGATGAGCGCCCGCAGCCCCACGCCAACGGAAACAGAAACGTTCAATGTCGCCAAACCAACCAGCTCACTCCTGCTCTGGTTGTGGGCGCCCATGCTGCTGGTGCTGAGCATCGATCCGCTGATCAGGTTGTTCGCCGGCAAGCCACCGTTCCAGGCGACATTCGCCTCATGGGCTGGCTGGTTGGTACTGGCCCTGGTGGGTGCAGGGCTCACGTTGGCCTACCGTCGGCGAGCGCTGCGCGTTGAACCCAAGCAATTGATCATCGCCGCCACCTTGTACACCCGACGCGTGGCACTGAGTTCGATGCGGCTGGACCGCGCGCGCGTCGTCAATTTCGCAGAGAACCCTGATTTCAAGCCGGGCGGGAAATCCAATGGCTTCCAGTTCCCCGGCTTCCGCGCCGGCCACTTCCATATGAAGGGTGGCGGCAAGGCGTTCTGCCTGATCACCGACAACAGCCGCGTACTGGTGATTCCGCTGCGGGACGGCAACAGCGTGCTGATCAGCCCCGAGCAGCCGCGCGCCCTGCTGGATGAACTCAGGCGACTGGCCGAAGGCGGCGCGCGGGCCTAAGCTGCGCGTATGCGCAACGCTCCCCATATCCTGCTCAACACGCCCGACATCGAGATCTGGCCCGGCGGCCTGCTGCGCGCGCGCAGCAGTGACGACGCCCGCGTGCTGGCCCGGGCAACACATGTACTACGCCGCAAGCGCGATGGCCTTTATCTCGCCGCGCAGCTGCCTGGTGGACTGATGCCACTGGTGACCCGGCTGGCGGACGAACCCGGCATCGACTTTGCGTTGACCGCGCTGGAAGCCCTGCGCACGCAGCCATCCCGTATTCCGCCGCCGAGCGGCAGCCTGCCGTTACATCAGCTGCACCTGCATCTGCAGCAACTGGATCTGGATGCCGATGCCTATGCCGCACAGACCGGTTTGCCGCTGGTCGCCGAACCGGCGCATCTGCGCCTGGCCGGTTTTGATCGCTACCGTCGTCCGCTCTGGCTGACCGGCGGTGCAGCGCGTGGCTGGCAGCGCATGCAGCAGGCAGCGGCCAGTGATGGCGTCGCGCTGGATGCGATCTCCGGCTACCGCAGCCACGACTATCAGCTTGGCATTTTCGAACGCAAGCTGGCGCGCGGGCTGAGCGTGGACGAGATCCTCACCGTCAACGCCGCACCCGGCTACAGCGAACACCACGGCGGTGACGCACTGGACATCAGCACGCCGGGCGAGCCACCTGCCGAGGAATCCTTCGAGCACACCACGAGCTTCGCCTGGCTGCAGCGGCACGCCGCAGGCTTCGGCTTCCACATGAGTTACCCGCGCGACAACCCGCACGGCATCATCTACGAGCCCTGGCACTGGTGTTATCGCCGCAATGAAAACGCCACCGCCCGAGGTTGAACGTCGGGGGCTGGTGCAGGCAGCGCTTGCCGCAGGCCTGCTGACCCAGTTGCCCGCATGCACCCCCCGATCCAGCCAGACATTGGCCAGCGACGTCGCGCAGCTGGACCGCACCGCCATTGCCGGCATGGTGCGGCCTGCCAGCAGCACCGGCGTAGTTGCCGCCCTGCAGCGTTGGCCAGGCACGGTGTGCATCGCCGGCGGCCGCTACAGCATGGGCGGACAGACCCGCGCCGAACATGCGCTGCAGCTGGATATGCAGCGCATGGATCGCCTGCTGTGGCTGGACCCGGAAACACCCTGCGTGCGTGTGCAGGCTGGCATGCGCTGGCGGCAACTGCAGGAACACCTGGACCCGCTCGATCTGGCCGTCAAGGTGATGCAGAGCTACAGCAACTTCAGCATCGGCGGCTCGGTATCGGTCAATTGCCATGGCCGTTATGTCGGCAGCGGTGCACTGGCGGGCAGCGTGCGTGCTCTGCAGCTGGTCACCGCCGACGGTCAGCTGCTGGAGTTGTCCCGGCAGCAGCAACCGGCATTGTTCGCCGCGGTGATTGGCGGCTACGGCGGCCTGGGCGTGATCACCGAGGTCGAGCTGGACCTCGCGCGCAACGAACGAATCGCACGCAGCGTTGAACAGCTTGCCCTCGCCGACTATCCGGCCTGGTTCAGGGCCCATGTACTGGGCCAGCCCGGGGTAATACTGCACAACGCCGACCTGCTGCCACCGGACTTCGATGCTCCGCTGGCGATCAGCTGGAGCCGCAGCAACGCCGCACTTACCGATGCAAGACGGCTGATGCCCATCCGCGCCAGCCACGCCAAGGACCAGAACCTGATCTGGGCCGCATCCGAACTGCCCGGCGGCGACCAGCTGCGCGATGTCTACCAGACACGCAGCCTGCTCACCGAACCACGCGTGGTGATGCGCAATCTGGAAGCCAGCCTGGATGCGGCGTCGTTGGAACCGCGTACCCGCCGCATGTCTTCCTACCTGCTGCAGGAATACTTCATCCCGGTTGCCGGATTCGCTTCGTTCGCACGCACCATGGCCGGCATCCTGCGCAGGCACGACGTCAATGCACTGAACATATCCATACGCCACGCGCCCGCCGACAGCACTTCGCTGATGCGCTGGGCGAGCGAGGAAGTGTTCTGCTTCGTGCTGTATCACAAGCAGCGCAGCTGGAATGCGGCCGAACAGTACAGCAGCGGCTGGACCCGCCGCCTGATCAGCGCCGCACTGGAGCATGGCGGTCGCTATTACCTGCCCTATCGCCTGCACGCCACCCAAGCCCAATTCCAGCGCGCCTACCCGCAGGCAGCGCGGTTTGCCGCCCTCAAGCAGCAGCTGGATCCCGGCAACCGTTTTCGCAACCTGCTGTGGGACCGGTACCTATCGCCATGAGTGGGCCCAGAGCCAAAGTTGCCCATGTGCAGGCGAGCGTCCTGCTCTTGAAGGACATCGGCTTCGCGGCTTACGCCGCTCCTACGGCCAGGAGCGCAAGGCTTTTGTAGG
>NZ_JBRRDW010000062.1:0-22416 GCF_056759895.1 Stenotrophomonas sp. STEN038 | reverse complement strand
TTTTACAATCCAACACGCCGCCACAGCCATCTAGGCGGGGTCAGTCCTGACGAGTTCGAGGCAGCGCATCGCCACCCTCGGTCAGGTGTCCACTAAATCCTGGGAACTCCAGTTGAACTTGCCACTCTCTTCAAAGATCCAGCCTTCCGAGCCGAAAACGAGTATCGACTCACGTTCATTGACATGCCTGAGCTCTTTGAAGATCTCGGACAAAAAAGCCCCCAACGCTCTTTTCGAGCTGCGCGCGGCAGACTCATTCCTTACATTCCTTCAACGCAGATTCTCCCATCCGATCATCGTGACTTCCCATTGGAAATCGCTGAAGTAGTGCTTGGTCCAGAGAGCGATGACTTGTTGGAACAAGGTGTACGAGAATTTCTCGACGAAAACGGACTGAAGCAGGTACAGGTTCGTAGATCACTTGTACCTTTGCGCTCATAACCTCGCGTCTAACAGATCAGTCAACTCGAACACCTCTGCTTTAGTGGCTTAGATGTCCGCTCTGGGTCATGGCGTCGTGCGGCCAGCAGCCGACGCTCGTAGCCCCAGAATGCAACTTGCTCCGAGCAGAGGGTCCAGCAGGGATGAATAGCTAATGTGCTCCATTGTTAGTGCATTGAATTGCTCTAGGGGGACTGAAATCCCCTCCATTTCTTATGACATCCTCATGGATGAAGAATGACGAGGGGGGGGGAGCATTCGTGGAAGCACCCTCCGCCGATTGTAGGTCGGCCGCCTCGTAGCTCGCACTGGATCAGGCATTTATCTGATTTTGTACTGCATCGCAGTGCTGCGTATTTAATCGTGCACCACGATTCGCATGAATAGTCATCCTCTCGCAAAAGCGAGATGTCGCACTCGGATACGTACGCAGGCTTGTTGAGGCTTGAGCTACACGCCCCTGCGCGACAGCAGCCGCGCAGGGCAATCTAAGACATAAAAGCGGAGAGTCAGCCCACCAACTTTAGGTGCGGCTGACCCTTCCCCTTCAGCTTATCCAGGTAGTCTGCCCACGCCTGCATCATCTTCCTGCGCTCCGGCAAATGCTCCGCCCGGTTGTAAGCCGCTTTAATCGGATTTCTTTCAGAGTGGGCAAGCTGTCTTTCGATTGCATCGGATGTCCATCCCATCTCGTGCAGCAATGTGGAAGCCATGCTTCGGAAGCCATGCCCGGTCATGTCGTCAGTCCCATAGCCCAGGCGACGAAGAGCTGCATTGACGGTGTTCTCGCTCATTGGATCCCTTGAACTCCGAACGGACGGAAACACGTAGCGCCCATTCCCTGTGACCGGTCGCAGTTCCTCAAGTACTGCAACTGCCTGGTTGGAAAGCGGAACAACGTGAGCTACCCCCATCTTCATTTTCGCTCCAGGGATGTTCCATTGCTTCGCAGCAAGATCGAACTCCTCCCATTCCGCCTTACGCAGCTCCCCCGGACGAGTGAAGACCAGGGGAGCAAAGCGGAGCGCACACTGCGTGACGAGCTGCCCCGTGTACCCATCAATTGCTCGCATCAGCTCACCAACCTTCGCCGGATCGGTTATTGACGCGTAGTGCCTATTCTTCGCCGTCTTCAAAGCACCACGAAGAGCACTGGTCGGGTCACGATCCAACCTTCCGGTGGCCACGGCGTAGCGAAAGACCTGCCCACAGATCTGGCGTAGACGTTGCGTAGACTCGATCTTTTCCTGAGCCTCTAATCTGCGCAGCACCGCCAATACCTCAGCAGTGCCAATCTCGTTGATCTGTCTCTTGCCCAACCAAGGAAAGGCATAGGTCTCAAGCATCCATGCTGCCTTCTCCCGCGTTGACTGCGCCAAGTCCCCCCGGGACTCGAGCCATTCCATGGCTATCGCCTGGAAGCGGGTATCCACTGACAGCTTGGACGTGAGCTTGCTCAATTGTTTGTGCTCGGAAGGATCACGTCCCGCACGAAGCTTCGCCCTAGCCTCATCCCGGGCTTCTCCAGCTTCCTTCAACGAAACCTCGGGGTACACCCCGATCGCCAGTAGTTTCTCCTTACCATCCCAGCGGTACTTCATCCGCCAGTACCTGGCCCCGTTCGGCATCACGTGCAGGTAGAGGCCTGCCCCTGCCGCCAGCTTGTAGGGCTTGTCCTTTGCCTTCGCGTTGCGCGCGGCCATATCTGTCAATTGCTTAGCACCCATTGGGGGTACATCCTCCTTGCTGAACTCCATTTTCCGAAATGTACCCCCACTTGTACCCCCAAAGCTCTTGGATGTACGTGGACAAGCTCGGACCAAAGCGCACAAAAAAGCCCGCATTTCTGCGGGCTTAGTATGAATTCTGGACTTACCTGGACGCCATAGGATCAGGCGATGGTGCCGCTTATCCGAATCGAACGGATGACCTACTGTTTACAAGACAGTTGCTCTACCAACTGAGCTAAAGCGGCAAGGCGTGTTACGTGCTGCGGTTGCGCGATGGTAACGCTGCAGCCTGGGGAAAGCCCAGTAGACACCGGTGCTTCCCGATCCCCGCCGTGGCGGGGCGCGCCATTCTACCGCAGACGCGCGCAATCCAACGACTGTTGTTGGGTGGCGGCTGCACGCTGCTTCAAGCTGGCCGGGGTGGCTGCGCCGACGGTGGCTGCGTCCACCCACCAACTGGGGGCAATTTCGGTGCCGCTGGTGGCCAGTTTGGCCGGGAAGCCGGCGGCGGTCAGGCTGGCCAGGCGGCGCTCGGCACCTTCGCGGTTGCGGTACTGGCCCAGCGCGACGGCATTGGTTTCCTCCCCCTGGGAGACAACGAAGTAATCGCTGAAACCGGCCTCGACGATGCGCTTGGCGGTCGCCTGGGCTTCCTCGCGTGAGGCGGCCGGAGCGATCAGCACCCGATAGCTGCTGGCTGCCTTGCCGGGCACTTCACGCAGGCGCGGGCGTGCCGCATCGGCACCCAGCGCGGTCAGCGCCGCCTGTGCCTGCGCTTGGGTAGCGTAGGGGCCAAGGCTGGCGCATTGAACGACGGCAGGTGGTTTCACCTCGGCGGGCGTTGCTTCACTGGGCTTGGTTTCTACTGCTGCAGTGGCAACTGGCGGCACTTCCGCAGGCTTGGCAGCGACGTCTGCAGCTGGCACTGGGGTGAGTGCAGCAGCATCGGGCGCCACTGCTGGCGCGGCCTCGGCGACAGCCGGTGCAGCCGTATTGGCGCTACCCGCAGCAGGCGAAGGCAGCACTTCCAGGCTGGCAACGCCCGGTTCCGGACGTGCCGCAGCGGCGACCGGTTCAGCGCGCGGCGCCATCCACCACAGCGCGACGCCAACATTGAGGATGGCCAGCAGGACGATAAGGAGACGGGTCAGCATGCGGTGATCCTACCGGGCGCACGCGCCGTGGTGAACTGCCCAGCGCGCCAGACCATCCAGCACCAATGCCGGCCGGTAGTCGGCGTCAGGCAACAGCGGCAGCAACGGCAATGCGCCGCCGCCATGCACTACAAGTGCCGGCTCGCTGCCAAGCAACAGCTGCGCCTGGCGCAGGCTGCGTTCGACCAGGGCCACCGCAGCGCCATCGCAGCCGGAAGCCAACGCATCAGCGGTGTCGTTGGCGAACTCGGCGTAGTCGCCGCCAGTGGCGGGCAACTGCACAGCGCGCGCATGCAGGGCTTCGCGCATCACCGTTGGCGAAGCGCCGATGCGGCCGCCACGATGCAGGCCATCAGCATCGATCAGGTCGATGGTAAGCGCGGTGCCGACGCCGACCACCAGCACCGACTTCTGCGCTGGTGCCACCGCCAGCAAGCCGAGGAAGCGATCCACGCCGAACTTCTCCGGGCGTGCATAGGCCACGGTTACGCCCGCACACTGCGGCAGGGTTTTTGCCACCTGCACCTTGGTGAAGCGAGCCTGCAGGATCTGCATGACTTCGTCGGTCAAGGTCGCCGAGGCAACGCTTGCCACCCAGGCGGTATCGCCTTGCGGCAGGGCTTCCAACGCGCTGGCGGTGATCGCCTCGGCGCCATGCGCCCAGGCCTGCACGCTGCCAGCGCGATCGCCCTGCAATGGAGCGAACTTGAAACGCGAGTTACCCAGGTCAAACAACCAATCGCTCATGCCGCCCTCACGCTGACTTCGCCGGCATGGAAACAGGTTTCCCGCCCAGCAATATTCACCCGCAATGCGCCGTCCTCAGCGAGCCCGCAGGCCACGCCATCGTGCAGCACGCCGGCTTCTTCCACTCGCACTGCACGGCCCTGCAACACATCCACGCCCGCATAGCGCGGCAGGAACGGGGCCAGGCCGTACTGCTCGAATTGTTCCAGCGCGGGCAGCAGGGACGCCAGCAAAGCCGCCACCACGGCATTACGCGACACCTCGGCACCGGCCAGCGTATCCAGATCGGTCCACGGTTGGGTGATGTCGGCGGCGCTGGCCTGCGGCATGCGTACGTTCAAGCCCAGCCCGATCACCGCCCGCGCCGGCCCCGAAAATTCGCCGCCGCCTTCCACCAACAGGCCACCGAGCTTGTGCCCGTCCACGACCACATCGTTGGGCCACTTCAAGCCGGCGTTGCGGAAACCCAGTCCGTGCAGGGCTTCGACCACCGCGACCCCGACCGCCAGGCTCAGCCCGCCCATCCGCGACAGGCCGCCACCAAAGCCGCGCGACAGTGAAAGATAGACATGCGCGGCCAGCGGCGAGGCCCAATGGCGACCACGGCGACCGCGGCCGCCGGTCTGGCGCTCGGCCAGCAGCACCGCGGTTCCGCGCTCAGGCGCGCTGCGTTGCAGCAATTCCGTGTTGGTTGAGCTCAATGTCCAAGCTATTTCCAGCTCGGACAGATGTGGCAGCACCGCCGCTGGCAGGCCGGCGCGGATCTGTGCCGGGTCCAGCAATTCAACCGGCTGGGCCAGCCGATAACCGTCGCCAGCGCGCCCCTCGACCATCACGCCAGCGGCGCGAAGCCCTTGAATACGCTTCCAGACGGCCGCCCGGGTCAGCCCAAGCTCACGCGCCAGCGTATCGCCGGACAACGCTCCGGCCCCCAGCTTGGCCAGCAATTGGCGGTCATCCACAGCAGCTTCCTCACAACAGACCGGGAAATTATGCGGCAAGCCCCGGAGGGCGCCCAGCGCCACTCCCCTTTTCCGGAGAAAAAGCAGGCTAGAATCGGGAATTAGCCCGCCTTTGGATGTTGACGATGCGCCACCTCGCTCATTGCCTGATCCTGTTGCTGGCGCCAGTTGCAGCGCAGGCTTCGGATGCGCTCGGCGGCGCTGGCCAAAGTGCGTGCAGCTACGCGCCAGCCGAAGTGGAGCGGGTAGCCGCCCCGGCTGCCGCCGTTGGCATCGCCAACGCCCCGCCGGCAACGCCGGCCCCGGCCAAGACCGTTACCCCGCGTGCCGCCGGTGGTGGCAGCGACGATGATCTGCTGCCGCGCCTGCGTGCACCGCGCTGGCATCGCCTGCTGCCCGGGATGTTCCGCTGATCCAGTCGTTGTTGCGCTGGTGGCAGCGCACACCGCCTCCACTTGATGACACGCTCTGGCAGCAGACCTGCCAGCAATGCCTGTGGTTGTCCGGCTTGTCTGCCGAGCGCGAGCGCAAGCTGCGGGCGTTGGTGGAGCTGTTCCTGCAGCGCAAGACCATCACCCCGGTTGCCGGGCTGGAGCTGGACGACGGCCAGCGCATGGTGCTGGCCGCCCTGTGCTGCCTGCCGCTGATCGAGTTCGGCCGTGAAGGCCTGCATGGCTGGTCGGAGCTGGTGGTGTACCCGGATGCGTTCCGCGTGCGCCAGAGTCATACCGATGCGGCCGGGGTATTGCATGAGTGGGATGACGAACTGATCGGCGAGGCCTGGGGCAGCGGCCCGCTGATCCTGTCGTGGGCCGATGTGCAGGCTGACATCGCCGATCCGCAGGCCGGCTTCTGCGTGGCGGTGCATGAGATGGCACACAAGATCGATGCACTGGATGGCGCCATCGATGGCACGCCGCCGCTGCCGCGCGACTGGCAACGGCAATGGGCGCGGGATTTCCAGCAGGCCTATGACGCGTTCTGCGCACAGGTCGATGCGGATGTTGAGACCGTGATTGATCCCTACGCGGCGGAAGCACCGGAGGAGTTCTTCGCGGTGGTCAGCGAGTACCACTTCTCCGCGCCCGAACTGCTGGCGGAGACGATGCCGGCGGTGGCCGCGCATCTGCGACGGTTTTATGGGCCGGTTGAGGCTGGGCTGCAGTAGCGCTGAGGCAAGATCAAAAGCCAACCCCTCCCCAGCCCTCCCCTACGCACTGCGTGCGCAAGGGAGGGAGCAAGCTTCGCCCCCTCCCTTTGGCGCAGCCAAGGGGAGGGTTGGGGAGGGGTTCGCTTTTGACTTTGGCTTTGGTTTTGGCTTTGGCTCCTCGCGCACACAGCGCGGAGCACAGGCAGACCGCCTGCTGAAGCCCTGACCCGACGCGGAATCAGATCCCCGGCGGCAAGGTCACTTCAAAACGGGCACCGCCCAGTTCTTCGGAACGCTTGACCTGCAGTTCGCCGCGATAGGCCTTGATCAGATCCTGCACGATCGACAGACCGATGCCATGGCCCTGCACGCGCTCATCGCCACGCACGCCTCGTTGCAGCACCTTGGCGATATTGTCCTCGGCGATACCCGGACCATCATCATCCACTGCCAGCACCAGACCAGCGCGCTTGCCGTTGCCTGCGGTGATCGGCTTGGCCGTCAGCAGGACGCGGCGGTTGGCCCACTTGAAGGCATTTTCCAGCAGGTTGCCCAGCAGCTCCTGCAGATCACCAGGCTCGCCGTAGAAGTTCACCCCCGGCGTTACCTCGAACTCGCAGAACACGCCCTTGGCGGCGTAGACCTTTTCAAGCCCACGCACGATTTCTTCCGCCGTGGTCTCGATCGGCACCGGTGCGGAGAACAGCTTGTGCCCGGACGATGCCGCACGCGCCAGCTGGTAGGACACCAGGTTGTTCATGCGCTGCAACTGCACGCCGACTTCCTCGCGCAGATCGGCCTCGTTGCTGGTGCCGCTTTCCAACTGGGTACGCAGCACAGCCAACGGCGTCTTCAGGCTGTGCGCGAGATCGGCCAGGGTGTTGCGCTGGCGCTCCAGGTTCTCGCGCTCGCTTTCGATGAAGGCGTTGATGCTTTCGGTCAGCGGCTCCAGCTCGCGCGGATGCAGCTCACTCATGCGCTCGCGTTCACCGCGCTGCACGCGGGTCAACTCGTTGATCACGCGCTTCAGTGGCCGCAGGCTCCACTGCAGCACCAGCGTCTGCAGCAACAGCAGGATCAGGCCGGTAACGCCCAGCCAGAACCACACCGCCGCACGGAAACTGCGCAGCTGCATGCCCAGCGCGCGGGAGTCCTCAAGCACATAGATGGTGTACGGAAATTCGGATTCCGGCGCGCCATCACCGCCCCACACCAGGCCCATGCCATAGCGATAGACCTCGCCGGGCGTGCCGTCGATCTGGGTGATGGGCAAGGGGCCTTCGAACACTTCCTCGCGCGGCTTGAGCGTGCGCTCACTCACGTCCGGCAGCATCGGGCCTTCGGCCGACATCGAGTTCGCTACATGGCCGGGCATGACGACCTGTAGGTACAGGCCGCTGCCGGGGAAATCAAAACGCGGATCCGGTGGCTGTTCGCGGATGTACAGCGAGCCATCACGGGTGAAATCGATGCCACCGGCATAGGCGGTGGCATAGTTCTTCAGACGCTCGCTGAGGTTGTCACGCGCGGTCTGGCCGAAGGCCGCATCCAGCGCGTAACCGGCCAAGGCCAGGAAGGCCACAAGACCCACCGAGGCAGCCAGCAGCTGGCGGGCCTGCAAAGAGCGGGGCCGCCAACGCTTCAATAGCCACTGACGGCCCGTCATGACGCTATGCCCCTACGGGGCTCAGCCCTCGTTGCGCGGAATCGCGAAACGGTACCCGCGGCCACGCACGGTTTCGATCGGCTTCAATTCGCCATCCGGATCGAGCTTCTTGCGCAGGCGGCCAATGAACACTTCGAGCACGTTGGAGTCGCGGTCGAAGTCCTGCTGGTAGATGTGCTCGGTCAGGTCGGCCTTGGAGACCAACTCACCGGCATGCATCATCAGGTACTCCAGCACCTTGTACTCGTAGCTGGTCAGGTCGACATTGCTGCCGGCCACGCTCACCGTCTGGGCGGCCAGATCCAGCGCCACCGGGCCACATTCCAGGGTCGGCTTGGACCAGCCAGCGGCGCGGCGCAGCAGCGCGTTGACGCGAGCCAGCAGCTCTTCGACGTGGAACGGCTTGACCAGGTAGTCGTCGGCGCCCTGCTTCAGGCCCTCGACCTTGTCCTGCCAGCTGGAACGTGCGGTCAGGATCAGCACCGGGAATTTCTTGCCCTCGTCACGCAGCGCGCGGATCAGCTCCATGCCCGACATCTTGGGCAGGCCCAGATCGATGATGCCCACGTCGAACGGCACTTCGCGGCCCATATACAGGCCTTCTTCGCCATCCTGAGCGGCATCCACGGCGAAACCTTCGCGCTTGAGGCGTGCCGCAAGGGTTTCCCGCAGCGGGGCTTCGTCTTCAACCAGAAGGATACGCATGAACTCTCCCTAGTACTTTGGGCCGACCTTACGGCCAGCGTGTGTATTCAAAAACCACAACCACTATCGCTGTTCAGGAGTTATCGCCGCGTGGTGGCAGCTCCGCCCGCTGCTCGCGCGGGTGGTCTCGTGAAGGCGCAGGGTCGTCCATGTAGCGTACGCGCCCACGGTCATCCATGTATTTGACACGATTGATGTCACGGCCGTCATACGGCACGCGCTCGGCCCCAAGAATGCGCCCACCGGTCTCGCGTTGCACGCGCCGTACGGCGTCGGACAACGAGCGGTCATTGCCCTGGCGGGCCACGCGTGCACCGCCCTCAGCGGTAGCGACACGGGCGCTGTCGCCCCGCGACTGCTGCGGCTGCTGCGCCGACGCCACGACCACGCCCGGACCGGCCACGACCAACGTGGCAATCAGGGTGACCAGCAGACGACGACGGGAAAGCGAATGCATGGGACAGATCCTAGCGGACGGCGAGGCAACGTTCAAAATTCGTAAACCACGGCCTTGGAGGATTTTCCACGGGGCTTACGAAATTGAGCCAAATTCTTGATTTTTAGGGGTGAATCCGATCTGAACCCGTCCGCCCGTCCCGCGCACTCGTTCAGCAAGCTGACCGGACAAAGAGCCCTTCCCCCGCCCAACCCGCCGGCTCAGGCGACCCGCTCTGCCTGCCTGCGGGTGACCTGCAACGCCTGTTCGACCAAGGCCCAGTCAGCGCCGGGTCGGTGTGCGCCTTCGCTAAGCACCTGACGGAAGCCACGCCCACCCGGCTGCCCATGGAACAGGCCGAGCACGTGGCGGGTGATGTGCTTCAGTGCCAGGCCGGCGGCCAGCTGCGCTTCCACATAGGGACGCAGCGCGACCAGCAGTTCCTCGCGCCCGCGCAGCGGCTGGCCGGTCTGGGCACAGTCCAGCGCATGCAGCACATAGGGGTCGTGGTAGGCAGCACGGCCGAGCATTACCCCGTCCAGGTGCTGCATGTGCTGCTGCGCGGCCTCGACCGTGGCGATGCCGCCATTGATCACCAGCGGCAGCGCCGGGCGCTCACGCTTGAGCTGGTAGGCCCATTCATAACGCAGCGGCGGAATCTCGCGGTTCTCCTTGGGCGACAGGCCCTTGAGCCACGCATTGCGGGCGTGCACCACCACCATCGCCGCGCCGGCCTGTACCTGCCGGTCCACAAAAGCGGCAAAAACCTCATAGTCCTTGTCCTCGTCCACGCCCAGGCGGCATTTCACGGTGATCGGGATATCCACCGCCGCCACCATCGCCGCGACGCATTCAGCAACCAATTCAGGTTCGCGCATCAAGCAGGCGCCAAAACGCCCGGCCTGGACCCGATCGGACGGGCAGCCACAGTTGAGATTGACCTCGTCATAGCCCCAGTCGGCAGCAATACGCGCGGCTTGGGCCAACGCATCGGGATCGCTGCCACCCAGCTGCAGGGCCAGCGGTTGCTCGACCGGATTGAAGCCGATCAGCCGCTCGCGGTCGCCATGGATCACCGCATTGGCATGCACCATCTCGGTATACAGCCGCGCACCCGGCGCCAGCAGCCGGTGGAACACCCGGCAATGCCTGTCGGTCCAATCCATCATCGGGGCAACGGACAGGCGCAGGGAGTCGGCGTAGCGGGAGTTTTGAGGCAGGGATGGCATGCAGCGCGGGGTCTTGTGATGCGTGGATCGGCCATTTTCGCCCAAGTCCCGCCTTCACGCTGGCATATCGGCGCTGGCTTTCAGCTTGCGACCGGGTTTGTGTGCGGCCGCTTGGCTGCAAGCGGCTCCAAAAGCGGGCGGATCACAGCAGCACGGAAGCTCAGACAGGCAGCCCTGATCCATCTGGACCAGGACTGCCCAAGGCAAACACCGGGGCCTTGATCAGGGCAGATCCGGCATCAGCAACAACAACGCCAGCCACAGCACCTTGCAGGCCACGTGCAGGGCCTGGTCCAGGTTGTAACTGATGCGATGGCCACACTTGAGGTCATCTATCAGCATGTGGCTCAGGGTTTCCAGCACCGCAAGCACGATGCTGCCGGTGATCCAGCCCACCGCGCCGCCGTGGATCACGCCATGCGCGGCCAGTGCCTGGTACCAGGGCACATCGGGCACCGGCGCATGCCGGTTCTTGGCCCGCGACAGAAACTCACCTTGCAAAGGGTAGTCGGCCACGGCATGGGCAAAGATCAACAACCCAAACATCTGTAGCAGCGTATAGTAGGTCATCTAGGGTTTGCGTTGGGACGTGGATCGGAGTCTGGCATCACTTGGGGCACCGGCGCGATCTGTGCTGCACAAACTTCCGGGGAAGTTACATCCGGCGACATGCAAACCCGGCGTGCAAGCGATGGCCCGCCCGCGGTCGCCACCAGAGCAGCCTGGCGGCACGCCCCCTGTGTGCGCGCTGCTAGCCGACTCGGCAGTGCTCCCGCTGCCTGGCTACTTGCTCGTCCCCTGTACTCGTTGTCCTGGCGCCTGCCATCCGGACCTTGGTCGATATGGCGGGTCCAGTCTAGATCGGTGCCGTAAGAACAGCGCCGCTAGAATTGGCGGCCCCCTATTCGAGCACCGTCATGAACGCCTATGCCCTGCTGGCCTGCGCCATCGCCCTGGAAGTGCTCGCCACCTCCCTGCTCAAGGCTTCTGATGGCATGAGCCGGCTATGGCCAACCGTTGGTGCCCTGGCCGGTTACAGCGTGTGCTTCTGGTTGCTGGCGCTGGTGATGAGGACGATACCCACCGGTATCGCCTATGCGATCTGGTCCGGTGTCGGCATCGTGCTGATCTCGTTGATCGGGTTGTTCGTGTTCAAACAGAAGCTTGATGCGGCCGCCATCGTCGGCATTGGCCTGATCTGCGCCGGGGTGCTGGTGATCAACCTGTTCTCGCGCTCGTCGGCGCATTGAGCGGGCATGGCTCCGGCGGTGATCGCTGGTAAGGCCCCTGCCGAGCATGGCTCGGCACTACCTTGTTGCGATCGGCGCTGGCTTAAACTATTGGCCCCCGCGCCAGGAAGTTGTCGATGTACGGAACAGACGTTGCGCTGCTGGTTATCGATCTACAACCGGATTTCATGCCCGGCGGTGCCCTGCCCTGCCAGCACGGCGATGCCATCGTGCCCGCCATCGCTGCGCTGCTGGATGCGCGTGAATATCAGACCGTGGTTGCGACCCAGGACTGGCATCCGGCCGATCATGCCTCGTTCGCCAGCCAGCACGTCGGGCACAAACCCTTCGACTCCATCCAACTGCACGGCCAGCCACAAACGCTGTGGCCGGACCACTGCGTGCAGGGCAGCGCAGGTGCCAGCCTGGATGCGCGCGTGGACTGGAAACATGCCGACCTGATCCTGCGCAAAGGCACCCAGCGCGACGTGGATTCGTACAGCGCATTCCGCGAGAACATCGGTCCGCAGGCGTCCCGCGCGCCCACCGGACTGGCGGGCTGGCTGCACGAACGCGGCATCCGCGAAGTCCATGTCTGCGGACTGGCGCGTGACTACTGCGTGCTGTGGAGTGCGCAGGATGCTGCGATCAGCGGTTTTGCCGTGCGCTTCCTGTGGGAGCTGACCCGTCCAGTGTCGGCAGCCAACGATGCCGCCACCCGCATCGCCTTGAACGAATGCGGGATTCATATCGACTAAACCAGATCTGCTGATCCGGCTCGACTGATCAGCGGAACACCACCGTGCGGTGGCCATTGAGCAGGATGCGATGCTCGACGTGGCGGCGCACCGCGCGCGCAAGCACCTGCGACTCGGTGTCACTGCCCAGCTGCACCAGATCACGCGGCGTCATCGCGTGATCCACCCGCGCAACGTCCTGCTCGATGATCGGGCCTTCGTCCAGGTCCGAGGTCACGTAATGCGCGGTCGCGCCAATGATCTTGACCCCGCGCGCATGCGCCTGGTGGTACGGCTGTGCGCCCTTGAAGCTGGGCAGGAAGCTGTGATGGATGTTGATCGCGCGGCCCGACAGCGCCTGGCATAGCCGCGGCGACAGGATCTGCATGTAACGCGCCAGCACCACCAGATCGATGCGTTCGCGCTCGACCAGGTCGATGATCTGTTGTTCCTGCTGCTCGCGGTTCTCGGCGCTCACTGGCAGGTGATGGAACGGCACATTGTAGGAACCGGCCAGCCCAGCGAAGTCGTTGTGGTTGGAGGCGACCGCTGCGATATCCACCTTCAGCTGGCGGCTATGGGTACGGAACAACAGATCGTTGAGGCAATGGCCCTGCTTGCTGACCAGCACCAGCAGGCGCGCGCGGCGACGCGCATCATGCAGCTCCCACTGCATCGCGAACGCTTCGCCCAGGCCCTGCAACCTGGCACGCACCACCGGCTCATCCCCGCTGGTGCTCATGTCGAAATGCACACGCAGGAAGAAGCGGCCGCTCTCATCGTCACCGAACTGCTGCGCATCAAGGATGTTGCAGCCCGCCTCGAACAGCAGGCCGGACACGCGGTAAACAATACCGGTGCGGTCGGGGCAGGAAAGGGTGAGGATGAAATCAGGACGCATGGCCAACAACATTTATCAGTGGGGTCGTGGAAAGTAACCGTTCCAGTGGATTCCCAGCAAAGACAGTTGCAGCTGACACGGTTTGCCCATCCGCCAGCTCAGTGCGGATGCACGGTCAGCGCCACCAGCCGCATCACCAACGGCCGCACCACCAGCACGCAGCAAAAGGCGGTCGGCATCGCCAGGCAATAAGCCGACAACACCCGCACCGGGAACTGGCCATCAATGCCGGCATTGGCGGCGGTGATCACCAGGCACATCAGCATGGCCATGATCGAGGCCATGAAGAAGGCAAAGACTATCGGGGTGGCACGCGGTTGCAACTTCCAGCGGGCAAGGGCGATGGGACGGGGGTCGAGCATCCAGCGGGATCCAGGCAGGCAGCAATCAGGGCTGCGGGCCGGGCACGATAGTCAGCGGCTCGGAAGACGGCTAGATCGCGCGGGCTTGGCGCTTTATAAAGATTTACTTTGTAATCCTCCCGGAAAATGCCACCCGGCATGAACATTCTCCATTCGATCCGCAGTTTCATCCGCACCGCCGACGCCGGCAGCCTTGCCGCTGCCGCACGCACCCTGGGCATCAGCGCGGCGGCGGTGGGCCAGAACATCGCCCGTCTGGAAGCCCATCTGGGCGTGCGTCTGTTCAACCGCACCACCCGCCAGCTGGCCCTGACCGAGCGCGGCGCCGTCTACCTTGCCCAGGTACGGCATATCGAACGCGACCTGCAGCGCGCCCAGGCTGCGGTCACCGATCCCGATGCGCAGCCTGCCGGGCCACTGCGCATCGCCAGCAGCGTCGCATTTGGCCGGTATGTGCTGGCACCGCTGCTGCCGGCCTTGCAGCAGCGCTACCCACGTTTGGAAATGGAGTTGCTGCTGGCCGATCGCAGCGTCGACCACGGCCATGAAAACGTGGATGTCAGCATCCGCATCGAGCCGCAGCTGGAAGAGGGCCTGGTGGCACGCCCAATCGCGCAGATACCGTTCGTGTTCTGTGCGGCACCGGCCTATCTGGCGATAGCCGGCACACCACGCAGCCCCGAAGACCTGCGCGAGCATCGCTGCCTGCTGTTCCGCTATCCGCTGGATGGACGCTATCTGCGCTGGGGCTTCGTCCGCGATGGCCTGCGCTTTGATGCCGAAGTGCAGCCGGCACTGGTCAGCGACGACATCGATGCACTGGCAGCGATGGCGGCACGCGGCGGCGGCATCACCCGGCTGGCAGCCTTTGTCGCCGCGCCCTATCTGGCCCGCGGCGAACTGCAGGCCTTGTTCCAGGATGAGTCCAGCAGCGATGCGCGGGCTTCACCGGAGCCGATGCGCCTGTTCCTGTGCGTCAGCGACCGCCGCGACCTGACCCCGAAAGTGCGCTCGCTGCTGCAGCACATCCTCGATGCCCTGCCGCCGGCCTGGCGCATCGACATCGACCACGCCTGAGCGTCAGCGGCTGTATGCCGCTGGCGCCCTGCTTCCTGCTCAGCCTTGTTCGGCCAGTTTGAACAGCCCACGCGCTGCATGCGGCTCGCTGCGCAGATACTGCGGCGCAACCGTCACCTGCGCACCCAGCGCCGCGGCTGCATGCCACGGCCAGCGCGGGTCGTACAGAATGCCGCGGGCGATACCAATCGCGTCGGCCTTGCCTTCAACCAGAATCTCTTCGGCATGCGCAGGCTCGGTGATCAGGCCCACCGCGATCACCGGCGTGCCGATCTCGGCCTTGATCGCAGCGGCCTGCGGCAGCTGGTAGCCGGGGCCGACCGGAATCTGCTGGCGTGGGTCCAGCCCGCCACTGGAGACGTGCAGGAAATCATTGCCACGTGCCTCCAGCGCCTTGGCCAGCACGATGCTCTGGGTGACATCCCAACCGCCTTCCACCCAATCGGTGGCGGAGATGCGCACGCCCAAGGCCACATTGGCCGGCACCACCGCACGCACCGCATCGAATACCCGCAGCAGCAGGCGCATGCGGTTTTCCAGCGAGCCGCCATAGGCATCATCGCGCTGGTTGCTCAACGGCGAGAGGAACTGGTGCAGCAGGTAGCCGTGCGCGGCATGCAGTTCGATCAGCTCCAGACCAAGCCGCACTGCGCGCTTGGCGGCAGCAACAAAGTCTTCGACTACGGCTTCGATGCCGGCGTCATCCAATGCTTCCGGGGTGGGATCACCAGCCTTGAACGGCAATGCCGACGGTGCCAGCACCTGCCAGCCGTGCTCCTGTTCCGGCGCGATCGCGCTACCGCCATCCCAGGGCCTTGCAGTGGACGCCTTGCGCCCAGCATGCGCCAACTGCACGCCGATCGGCATGCTCGACCAGCGCCGCGTCGATGCCAGCACCTTGCCGAGCGCAGCCTCGGTAGCGTCATCCCACAAACCCAGATCGGCCCAGCTGATACGTGCACGTGGCTCGACCGCAGTGGCTTCGATGATCAACAGACCGGCACCGGACTGCGCCAGCTGGCCCAGATGGATCGTGTGCCAATCGGTGGCCTGCCCATCCTGCGCCGAGTACTGGCACATGGGCGCGATGACGATGCGGTTGGAAAGGGAAAGCGGGCCTAGCGACAACGGTGAGAAAAGCTGACTCACGTGGGGGACGTCCATCAACAGTGGGGGCACCCATTGCACGCCGCAGCGGCCGCTGATTCAACCGGCGAGATGGATCACTGCGTCTTGATGCCGTCCAACAGGAACGCAAGTGCCTGCGCGCAGGGCATTTCCACCTTCAGCGACAGCAGGTGATCGGCGCGGGTACGGCCGAGATTGACGGCAGCTATCGGTAAGCCGGCCTTGGCGGCGGCATCGACGAAGCGGAAACCGGAATACACCATCAGTGACGAACCCAGTACCAGCACCGCGTCGGAACGCTGCAGGTGCTCGTGCACCGCCGAGACGCGCTCACGCGGCACGTTCTCACCGAAGAACACCACGTCCGGCTTCAGTACGCCACCACATGCCTCGCAGGCAGGCACATCGAACGAAGAGAAATCAGCCTCGATATCGGCGTCACCATCGGGCGCGATGCCAGCCTCCAGCACGTCCCAGCCCGGGTTGGCATCCAGCAGGCGTTGCTGCAGCAACTCACGCGAGCTGCGTGCTTCACAGCCCATGCAACGCACCTGATCCAGACGGCCATGCAGGTCGATCACGGTCTGGCTGCCGGCAGCCTGGTGCAGGCAGTCCACGTTCTGGGTCAGCAGCAGCTCGATGCGACCATCGGCTTCCAGCGCCGCCAGCGCATGGTGCGTGCCATTCGGCAGGGCCTGGCCAAAGCGCGGCCAGCCCAGCAGGCTGCGCGCCCAGTAGCGCCTGCGCGTCGCCTCCTCGCCCATGAAGGCCTGGTAGGTCACCGGCGGCGTGCGCTTCCATTGGCCATCGCTGTCGCGGTAGTCGGGAATACCGGAATCCGTGCTGCAACCGGCGCCAGTGACTACAAACAGGCGCCGGTGGCCGGCAATGAACTGCGGCAGTTCGGTGATCACCGCCGGCGACAAGCGCCCGGTCTGTGCCGATGAAGTGGTCATCGCCGTGCAGCTCAGGCCTGCGTCGGCAGCGTCGGCAGCGTCGGCACGGTGGTCGGATGACCTTCGCCATCCAGCGCGATCATCACGAACGTGCCCTTGGTGCAGAGCGCGCGTTCGCCGTTGTGCAGGTCTTCGGCGATCAGTTCGACTTCCACATGCATCGAGCTGCGACCAACCTTGACCACCCGGCCGATGGTTTCCACCATCTGCCCGATGCGGATCGGCAGCTTGAAATCGACCTGGTCCGAGCGTGCGGTGACCACGGTGCAACGCGAGTAACGGGCAGCGGCGAGAAAGGCCGCCTTGTCCATCCACGCCAATGCCTGGCCGCCGAACAGCGTGCCCATATGGTTGGTGTGGTTGGGGAACACGATCTCCGCCATGCGGACTTCGACCGGCGGATTGGTTTCGACGATGGGCGTCATGGAGGCATCACCTGTAAGTTGGCGCCGATGATACGCCCGCGAAGCTGTGCAGCCGGTGAGCGCTCTTCCCCCTCCCTTCGGCGCAGCCGAGGGGAGGGCTGGGGAGGGGTGCCTTTGCTGTTGCCGTTGCCGTTGCCGGTGGTTCCCACAAAAAGCTGCAATCGAGCGCTACGTGTAAAGCCCAAAGCACCCCTCCCCAACCCTCCCCTGCGCTTCGCGCAAGGGAGGGCGTCGATCAGAACGCCATATCGAACGCGACTTCACCCTGCACGCCCACCTGGTACGCAGAAGCGCGGCGCTCGAAGAAGTTGGTCAGTTCCTGCACATCCTGCAGTTCCATGAACGGCAGCGGGTTGCGCACGTTGTACTTCTTGGCCATGCCCAGCTTCAGGAAATGGTTGTCGGCGCAGTGCTGCAAGTACTCACGCATGTCGCGGGTGGAGATGCCAGCAACGCCACCGGACAGCACGTCTTCGGCGAACTGCACTTCGCACTCGATGGCCTCTTCCAGCATCTGGTAGACCTCCTGCTCCATCTTCGCGTCGAACAGGTCGGGTTCTTCGGCGCGGATCTTGCGCACGCACTCGAACGCGAACTCCATGTGGCAGCTCTCGTCGCGGAATACCCAGTTGGTGCCCGAGGCCAGACCCGGCAGCAGGCCACGCGAACGGAAGTAGTACACATAGGCGAAGGCAGCAAAGAAGAACAGACCTTCGATGCAGGCGGCGAAGCAGATCTGGTTGAGCAGGAACTGGCGGCGATCGTCGCGGGTTTCCAGACGCTTGGTTTCCTGCAGCGCGTCGATCCACTTGAAGCAGAACGCGGCCTTCTTCTTGATCGAGTCGATGTTCTCCACCGCGGCGAAGGCCTTGAAGCGCTCTTCCGGATCCGGCAGGTAGTTGTCCAGCAGGGTCAGGTAGAACTGCACGTGCAGCGCTTCTTCGTACAGCTGGCGCGACAGGTACATGCGCGCTTCCGGCGCATTGAGGTGCTGGTACAGGTTCAGCACCAGGTTGTTCGACACGATCGAGTCGCCGGTGGCGAAGAACGCGACCAGGCGGTGGATCAGGTGCTGGTCGGCCGGCGACATCTTCTGGTGCAGGTCGGTGATGTCGATCTGGAAATTGATCTCCTCCACCGTCCAGGTGTTCTTGATGGCGTTGCGGTACATCTCGTAGAAGTCCGGGTAACGCATCGGACGCAGGGTCAGCTCGAAACCGGGATCGAGCAGCATTTGACGGGATTCATTGGACATGGGGGTTTCTCCTTTCCCTTCTCCCTGCGGGAGAAGGGCCTGTCCCCGCGAAGGCGGGGATGCCCCGAAGGGGCGGATTGGGTTGGTTCCTGGGGGTTGGCGCTACGTGCTTTTAAGAGCACCCTCACCCCAACCCCTCTCCCGCTTGCGGGAGAGGGGCTTATGCAGTGCTTACTGGCAGGCTTCGCAGGCTTCCGGGTTTTCCAGCGAGCAGGCCACGGCTTCCACCGGGGTGTAGCTGCTGACCGTGGTCTTGGCGATCTTGGTGGCCGGACGCGAACGCAGGTAATACGTGGTCTTGATGCCCTGCTTCCAGGCGTACATGTACATGGACGACATCGCGCCGATGTTCGGGCTTTCCATGAACAGGTTGAGCGAAGCCGACTGGTCGATATAGGCACCGCGCGCGGCGGCCATGTCGATCAGCGAACGCATCGGCAGTTCCCATGCGGTGCGGTAGATGTGGCGCAGGGTTTCCGGTATCTGCGGCAGGCTCTGGATGGAACCGTCGGCCAGCTTGATCGCATCGCGCACTTCCGGCGTCCACAGGCCCAGCTGCTTCAGCTCGGCAACCAGGTGACGGTTGATCTGCAGGAAGTCGCCGGACAGGGTCTCGCGCTTGAACAGGTTGGACACCTGCGGCTCGACGCACTCGTAGCAACCGGCGATGGAAGCGATGGTCGCGGTCGGCGCGATCGCGATGATCAGCGAGTTGCGCAGGCCGTGCTGCTTGATGCGCTCGCGCAGTGCGTCCCAACGCTCGACGTCGTCCGGCACCACGTTCCATGCATCGAACTGCAGCTCGCCGTGGGCGGCGCGGGTGTCGTTGAACGAGGGGTGCTTGCCGCGTTCCTGGGCCAGTTCGCAGGACACTTCCAGCGCGTGGAAATAGATGGCCTCGGCAATCTTGGTCGACAGCGCGCGTGCTTCGGCGGAGTCGAAGGCCATGCGCTTGCGGAAGAACACGTCCTGCAGGCCCATGCAGCCCAGGCCGACCGGGCGCCAGCGCAGGTTGCCGCGGCGCGCGGTTTCGATCGGGTAGAAGTTCAGGTCGATGACGCGGTCGAGCTGACGCACGGCCAGGCGCACGGTCTCGGCGAGCTTCTCGAAATCGAAATCGCCATGTGCGTCGAGGTGGTTGCCGAGGTTGATCGAGCCCAGGTTGCAGACTGCGGTCTCGTCGTTGGAGGTGATCTCCAGGATCTCGGTGCACAGGTTGGACAGGTGGATCACATTGCCGGCGCGCAGGGTCTGGTTGCTGGCCAGGTTGCACTTGTCCTTGAACGTCATCCAGCCGTTGCCGGTCTCGGCCAGGGTGCGCATCATCCGCGAGTACAGCTTGCGTGCCGACACGGTCTTGCGTGCCTTGCCCTGGGTTTCCGCCTGCACATAAGCCTGCTCGAAGGCCGGCCCGAACAGATCGGTCAGCTCCGGCACCACGCGCGGATCGAACAGCGACCATTCCTGGTCGGCCTCGACGCGCTGCATGAACAGGTCCGGCACCCAGTTGGCCAGGTTGAGATTATGCGTGCGGCGCGAATCATCACCGGCGTTGTCGCGCAGTTCGAGGAAGTCCTCGATGTCGGCATGCCAGGTTTCCAGGTAGACGCAGGCCGCGCCCTTGCGCTTGCCGCCCTGGTTGACCGCAGCCACCGAGGAATCCAGCGTCTTCAGCCACGGCACGATGCCGTTGGAGTGGCCGTTGGTGGACTTGATCAGCGAGCCACGCGAACGCACGCGGGTATAGCTGACGCCGATGCCGCCGCTGAACTTGGACAGCTGGGCGATGTCCGCATAGCGGTCGTAGATGGATTCCAGCGAATCCTGCGGTGAGTCCAGCAGGAAGCACGAGGACAGCTGCTCGTGGCTGGTGCCGGCGTTGAACAGGGTCGGGCTGGACGGCAGGTAGTCCAGGCTGCCCAGGCGCTGGTACAGCGCCAGTGCTTCGGGCACGTCCTCGCTCAGCGCGCTGGCGATGCGCAGGAAGAACTGCTGCGGGGTTTCGATGACCTTGCGCGAATGCGGATGCCGCAGCAGGTAGCGGTCATACATCGTGCGCAGGCCGAAGTAATCGAAGTTCAGGTCGTAGCCCGGATCGATCGCGTCGTTGAGCTTGCGTGCGTTGACCTGCACGAAGTTGAGCAGGCGGTCGTTGATCAGGCCCACTTCGTGGCCACGACCAACCGACTGCGAGAACGCGTGGATTTCCTGGCCGGAGACTTCCTTGCCGATGAAGTTGGCCAGCAGGCGTGCGGCCAGGCGGCCGTACTCGGGTTCTTCGCCGATCAGCAGGGCGGCGGTACGGATCGACAGCTCGTCCAGTTCCTGGGTGCTGGCGCCGTTGTACAGGCCGGAGATGGTGCGCGTGGCCACCCGCATCGGGTCCACCGCATGCAGGCCTTCGCAGCAGCGCTGGATGGCACGGACGATCTTGTTGAGGTCTACCGGCTCGGTGCTGCCATTGCGCTTGGTCACGCTCATGGCGGTGGCGGTCGGCGGCGGGGTCAGTTCAAAACCGGCTTCAGCCGGAGCGACGTCAGTATGAGTGGCAGTCACGACGATGGTGTCCTTGCAAACGTTATGCACGCAGCTCCTGCCCGCGCAGGAAGCAGAGCCGGTACGGAGCAGCGAGCATGGAAGGACGGCGTCGCAGCAGCCGCGACAGCGCACGACCAAGAGTCGGCAGCAGCCACGGCACCACGTCACCAGCCGTCTTCCCCTCGAAGACACCGCAGCCGGCACCACGCGGTGTGCATCGCGTGGCTGTCGGCAGGTCTTCGGACTCATGGGCAGGAAGGCGGGGGCCTTCTCCTACTCCGCCGCTTCCCAAGGCTGCTGCCTCAGTGCTGTTGGCGGGGTCGTTCCCAATTACCGCTGCGGGGCAGTGCCGGACTAGCCTTGAAGGCATCACCAGCTTCCCTATTAATCCGACGGAAAATCCCGCCAGAACCGACGGAGCACAAGATAGTGGGGGTGTATGACAGGGTCAACACCAAATCTAGTATTTCTTTGCCAAGCCTTGCGGCACAAGGCTTGGACTGTCTGCCGCCCGGGCCGGACACTGCAACCTGCTGGAACGGAGTGCGCAGTCAAGCCTTTTGCAGAGCTTTTTTGTAGGGAAACCACCTGTCTTGACTACGTAAATTTCTGATGAAATTTCCGGACGTGACTTCCGGCCGGCGCAGCCCTTGCCGCGAGCGGCCAAGCTGGCCGCATCCTCCCGCCACGAGCTCGCCGCCATGCGCCTGCTACCCATTGCCACTTCGCTGGCCCTGCTGCTGCCGCTGGCAGCCCAGGCCGCTACGGCCAAGGCGCCGGAGCTGTCCGCCGACCAATGCGGCGTGTCCACCGACTACAACGTGCTGGTCGACGGCGGCGGCATCTGGCTGCGCCGCGATACGCTGCCGATGCGCGAGATCGTGTTCCACGATGGCCAGCTGAGCATCGACAACCGCATGCAGACGGTATCGGCCGCGGATGCACAACGCCTGCGCGCGCTGGAGGATGGCGTGCGCCGGTTGATGCCGGCGGTGACCGGCATCGCCACCGAGTCGGTTGGCATCAGCTTCGATACGTTGGACTCGGTTTACGAAGGCCTCACCGGCAACGCCAACTCCCGCAAGGTGCGCAAGTTGCGCAAGGAGGCCGAACGTTTTGTCGAACAGACCATCGGCCGCGGCCGCTGGGACCAGGACCTGTTCAATGAAGGTTTCGAAGCACGGGTGCAGGATGCCGCTGAGAGCCTGAGCGGCTCCATCGCCCGCAGCATGCTGTGGGCGGTATTCACCGGTGGCGAGGACAAGTTGGATGCGCGCGCAGACAAACTCGACGCCGAACTGGAGCAACGTCTGGAGGGTCGAGCTGCCGCCCTGGAGCAGCACGCGCGCTCGCTGTGCACGCAGGTACAGGCGCTGGATAGGCTGCAGTCGGCACTGGAGTTCCGCCTCGATGGCCAACCACTGCAGATGATGCGCGTGAGTGGCGATGGCGCGACGATGGCGGCAAGCGATGACCGCCAGGACGACCGTATTCCCCAGCCTGCGCGGTAGCGCCTGCTCATCTGTAGTGGCGGGGCGCGCGGGCCGGGCGGCGTGACGCTTAATCACAAACACACCAACGGCGAGGA
>NZ_JBRRDW010000061.1:0-23010 GCF_056759895.1 Stenotrophomonas sp. STEN038 | reverse complement strand
GTGGGGCGACCCGCTTCCCCCGCCCCGGCCCCGGGCGCGGCCCGCCCCCCCCCGCGGCGGGTGGCGGCTCGCCCGGTCCGCCCCGCGCGGGGCTGCCCCCCCCACTACCAGAACAACAAAGGCCCGGATCGCTCCGGGCCTTTGCTTTTGCTCCACCTGTAGTGCCGAGCCATGCTCGGCTGGGGCTCTACCGGTAAGGCCGCTGCCGAGCATGGCTCGGCACTACCAAAACCAGAACCGCTTACTTGTTCGGCGCAAACGCCAAGGTGCGACGGGTGGTGGTCGGGCTGCTGATCGGCTCGAACTTCCAGCGCTTCACCGCATTCAAGGCTTCGCGGTCGAAGGTGCGTGCCGGGGTGGCGCGCAATACGCGGGCGTCGGTGACCGAGCCGTCGGTGCCGATGCTCAGCTCCACCAGCACTTCGCCGGAGGTGCCCGAGCGCAGGGCGTCGGCCGGGTAACGCGGGGCCGGGGTGCTGACTGCACGCAGGGTCGGCGCGGCGGCGGGCTTGGGTGCGGCAGCCTGCTGGGCGGCGGCCTGCGCCGCGCTGCGCTGCTCGGCTTCGCGGCGGGTAGCGGCCTGGCGCTCTGCTTCCAGGCGCTCGCTGTCCTTGCGCGCGGCTTCCTGCTTTGCCGCCAGCTGCTGGGCGGCGGTGGCTTCAGCAGCCTGCTGCTGGGCCAGGCGCTGCTGTTCGACCTGCTGCTTGGCGCGGGTCTCAGCGTCCTTCTTGGCCTTGTCGGCTTCTTCGACGGTGCGGCGTTCGGCCACCTGCATGCTGCCGGTGACGCCCTGTTTCAGGCGCGGCAGTGCCGGTGCGGTCGGGTCCACTTTCTCCACCAGTGCGATCAGGCGCTGGGTTTCGGTGAAGTCTTCGCGGCTCAGGGCCTGCTCGGCGGCAATCAGGGTGTAGGGCTGCAGGTCGGTCAATGCGCTCTTGATCGAGGCGTCGTCGGGCAGCTTGTCGCGCAGGGCGAGGTAGTACTCCATGGCGTTGTCGCCGGCCGGCGCATACATGCGGTTGTCGCGCAGGGCGGCGCTGGCCAGGTCGCGCAGCTGCTGGGTGTCCATGGCCTGGACCTTTTCCGCTACCGCCGGTGCGGCGGGTTCATCCTTGCCGGAACAGGCGACCAGCGTGCTCAGCAGAACAGCAGGCATCAACAGGCGCAGCGTGCCTTTACTCATGACGTACGACATCAAACATCCCCTTGAATCGACGAACGTGGACTGCGTTTGCCTTGGCGGCACGAGGCGATGGCATTTCCCGATGCCGTACCCATCAGCAGTGAAGCGCGAATCTAGCATCGCCGGCGCGATAAGCGGCGGCCAATGGTGACGCTGAAATGAAAGAGTGACGGGCGTCACATGATGTGACGCCCGTCTTTGGTGTTGCTCAGTGCGCGTTGGCCGCCGGTTTGGCGTGGCCGTTGGACATCAGCTTGTCGGTCCAGGCGATGCCGATGGCCGACAGGATGAACACGCAGTGGATGATGGTCTGCCACAACACGCCATCGCGGGTGAAGGTAGTGCAGGGCGACTTCAGCGCGGTCAGTTCCGGCGTGCACAGCGGCATGCCGAGCTGGCCGGCTTCGATGAAGGTCTTGAGCAGGTGGATCGAGGAGATGCCGATGATCGCCATCGCCAGTTTCACCTTCAGCACCGAGGCGTTGACGTGGCTCAGCCACTCCGGCTGGTCCGGGTGGCCCTGCAGGCCAAGACGGGAGACGAAGGTTTCATAACCACCGACGATCACCATCACCAGCAGGTTGGAGATCATCACCACGTCGATCAGGCCCAGCACGATCAGCATGATCTTCTGTTCGGTCAGGCCCTGCGCGTCGGTAACCAGGTGCAGCAACTCTTTGCCAAACAGGAACACGTACACGCATTGCGCGACGATCAGCCCCAGGTATAGCGGCAGCTGCAACCAGCGCGAGGCGAAGATCAGGGACGAGAGCGGACTCAGCGGTTTGTGTTGGGACATTGGGAAGGATGGTGCGTTGCGGAAACAGGGGAGGTTACCGGTCGCCCGGAAGGCTGCCAAGCGGATACCGTAGAGGCCCCTGAGGATGGTTCTGCCGAGGCGTATTCATGATCGACCTTTATTACTGGCCCACCCCGAATGGCCACAAGATCACCCTGTTCCTGGAAGAGGCCGGGCTGGAGTACCGCGTGCACCCGGTCAACATCGGCAAGGGCGACCAGTTCCTGCCGGAATTCCTCGCCATCTCGCCGAACAACAAGATGCCGGCCATCGTCGACCATACCCCGGCCGACGGCGGTGCGCCGCTGAGCGTGTTCGAGTCCGGCGCCATCCTGCTGTACCTGGCCGAGAAGACCGGCCGCTTCATCCCCGCCGACCTGCGCGGCCGCGCCGCCACCCTGGAATGGTTGTTCTGGCAGATGGGCGGGTTGGGCCCGATGAGCGGCCAGATGGGCCACTTCAATGTCTATGCGCCAGAGCGCATCCCCTACGCGATCGAACGCTATGACAGTGAGGTGCGGCGCCTGCACCGGGTGATGGACAAGCGTCTGTCCAAGTCGGCGTTCCTTGGTGGCGACGATTACGGCATCGCCGACATGGCGAGCTACCCGTGGATTGGCGCCTACGCCAAGCTGCCGGTGGACTTCGACGCCTTCCCGCACCTGCGCCGCTGGCACCAGGCCATCGCCGAACGTCCGGCCACCCAGCGTGCCTACGCAGTCGGGCCGACGGTCAATCCGCAGGCCGGGCAGCCGCTCAGCGACGAGGAAAAGCGCCTGCTGTTCGGCAAGCGCGACTGACTCGCGGCAGGGGCAGTACGGGCGGTGCTCGGCTAGGATGGTCAGATCCGTGCTGTTCTGACAGGTAAACCATGCGTCCCTTGTTTCTAGCCCTTGCCATGATCCTAGCCACCCCTGCTGTCCACGCTGAAAAGCTCACCCTCGAAGCCATCACCGGCAAGGCGCCGCTGTCCGGCCCTACGTTGCTGAAGCCCAAGGTCGCCCCGGACGGTTCGCGGGTCACCTTCCTACGCGGCAAGGACAGCGACGTCAAGCAGCTGGACCTGTGGGAGTACGACATCGCCAGCGGCCAGACCCGGCTGCTGGTCGATTCCAAGGTGGTGCTGCCCGGCACTGAAACCCTGAGCGATGCCGAGAAGGCCCGCCGCGAGCGCCAGCGCATCGCCGCCTTCAGTGGCATCGTCGATTACCAGTGGTCGCCTGACGCCAGGACGCTGCTGTTCCCGCTGGGCGGCGAGCTCTATCTCTACGATCTGGGCAAGCAGGGCAGCGCCGCGGTGCGCAAGCTCACCAACGGTGAAGGCTTCAGCACCGACGCCAAGCTCTCGCCCATGGGCGGCTTCGTCAGCTTCGTGCGCGAGCGCAACCTGTGGGTGATCGACCTGGCCAGCGGCAAGCAGCTGCAGCTGACCCGTGACGGCAGCGCCACCATCGGCAACGGCGTGGCCGAATTCGTCGCTGATGAGGAAATGGACCGCCATACCGGTTACTGGTGGGCGCCGGATGACTCGGCCATTGCCTTCGCCCGCATCGACGAATCGCCGGTGCCGGTGCAGAAGCGCTACGAAATGTATGCCGACCGCGTGGAGATGATCGAGCAGCGTTACCCGGCGGCTGGCGACCACAATGTGCTGGTCACCCTGGGCGTGATCGCGCCGCGCGCTGATGCGGCGGTCAACTGGGTGGATCTGGGCAAGCAGCAGGATATCTACCTGACCCGCGTCAAATGGCGCGACGGCCAGCACCTTTCGTTCCAGCGCCAGAGCCGCGACCAGCACACGCTCGAGCTGATCGAAGCCAACCTCGCCGACGGCAAGCAGCAACTGTTGGTCACCGAGACCAGCAAGACCTGGGTGCCGCTGCACAACAGTCTGAAGTTCCTCAAGGATGGCCGCTTCCTGTGGTCATCCGAGCGCAGTGGCTTCGAGCACCTGTATATCTCCAACGCCGACGGCCGCAACCAGACTGCGTTGACCTCCGGCAACTGGCCGGTGGACGAGCTGCTGGCCGTCGATGAGGACGCTGGCACCGTCTACTTCCGCGCCGGCATCGAATCAGCGCTGCGCAGCGAAATCTATGCCGTGCCGCTGGCCGGTGGTACGCCGAAGAAGTTGTCGCAGGCGCCGGGCATGCACAGCGCCGCGTTCGCCAAGAACGGCAGCGTCTATGTAGACAGCTGGTCCAACAGCACCACGCCGCCGCAGATCGAGTTGTTCCGGGCCAATGGTGAAAAGATCGCCACCCTGCTGGACAACAACCTGGCCGACGCCAACCACCCATATGCCAAGTACCGCGATGCGCAACGCCCGGTTGAATACGGCACGTTGACCGCCGCCGATGGCAAGACCCCGCTGAACTACAGCGTGATCAAGCCGGAAGGCTTCGACCCGGCGAAGAAGTATCCGGTTGCCGTCTATGTCTACGGCGGCCCGGCCTCGCAGACCGTGACGGATAGCTGGCCGGGTCGCGGCGATCACCTGTTCAACCAATACCTGGCACAGCGCGGCTATGTGGTGTTCTCGCTGGACAACCGTGGCACGCCGCGTCGCGGCCGTGACTTCGGCGGCGCGTTGTACGGCGCGCAGGGCACGGTGGAAGTGGCCGACCAGCTCAAGGGCGTGGAATGGCTGAAATCGCAGCCGTGGGTGGATGGCAGCCGCATCGGCGTGCAGGGCTGGTCCAACGGCGGTTACATGACGCTGATGCTGCTGGCCAAGGCATCGGACCAGTACGCCTGCGGTGTTGCGGGCGCACCGGTCACCGATTGGGGCCTGTACGACACCCATTACACCGAGCGCTACATGAACCTGCCGGCGGCCAATGCTGATGGCTACCGCGAAGCACGGGTGCTGACGCACATCGCCGGGCTGACCTCGCCGCTGCTGCTGATCCACGGCATGGCCGATGACAACGTGCTGTTCTCCAATTCGACCGCCCTGATGAGCGCGCTGCAGAAGCGTGGCCAGCCGTTCGAGCTGATGACCTATCCGGGGGCCAAGCATGGGTTGTCTGGTGCGGATGCGCTGCACCGTTACCGGGTGGCTGAGAACTTCCTTGGGCGTTGTTTGAAGCCTTGAGGGAAGTTGTTGTTTTGATGTGTGGGTGAGGGCTGCAGGCCAATGCCAGAAGCACCCCTCCCCAACCCTCCCCTTCGCTGCGCAAAAGGGAGGGGGCTGTTTGCGGCAATCTGCCAGATCGCCGCGCAGCCGCTTGCCTCCCTCCCTTTCGCGTAGCGAAGGGGAGGGCCGGGGAGGGGTGAGCGTTTGCTCCAGCCATTGCCCCAATCCCCCACTTCCTACCCTTGCCGCCCCGGCAGCGACTGCGTACGGTCAGCCCATCCCTAACGGAGCTGTCCATGAAGCCTCTCGTCCTCGCCGTCGCCCTTGCACTGGCTGCGCCGCTGCCGCTCACTGCAACTGCCGCCGCACCCGCAACGACCAAAACCACGCCCGCCGCCCCGGCCTGGGTTGCGCGCAGCAACGAGCTGGCGCAGATCCTGCTACAGGCGCAGGCGCCATTCCAGCCAGAAATGACCAGCTTCTTCGGCGTGCCCGGCTATGACGACAAGGTCGTCGATCTGCGCGCGGACAACACCGGGCGTTACCGCGCCGCCATGAACAAGGCGCGCGACCAGTTGCGCGAGAAGCTCCAGGTCGAGCGCGATCCCAACCTGCGCCAGGACCTGGAGATCATGATCGGCGCCGCCGAGCGCAACATCGAAAGCAGTACCCTCAACGAACAACACCTGATGCCGTGGGTGGATGTGCCGCAGACCGTGTTCGGTGGCATCAATGGCCTGCTCTCCGACCAGGTGCCCGAAGCGCGCCGGTTCAAGGCACTGGACCGCCTCAATGCCTACCTCGGCAAGGCGCCGGGCACGCAGCCGCTTGCCACCCTGGCGCGCCAGCGCTACGAGGAAAAGAACGGCACGCCCAATCTGCTGCAGCCGACGAAGATTGAAGTGGATCAGGCGTTGGCCAACGTCGACACCTACATCGCCGGCATCGGCAAGCTGTTCGCCAAGTACAAGATCGACGGCGCCGATGCCTCGCTGGCCGAGCTGTCCACGCAGATGAAGGACTACATCGCCTGGACCAGCAAGGAGGTGCTGCCCAAGGCGCGCACGGACAACCGCCTGCCGGCCGAGCTGTATGCCTTCCAGCTCAAGGAAGTGGGCGTGGATATCGACCCGGCGCTGCTGATGCAGCGCGCCCAGCTCGAGTACATGGAGACTCGCGCGATGATGCGCCAGCTGGCACCGCTGGTGGTGCAGGCCAAGGGCTTGAAGGTTGCCGACAACACCGATTACGTGGCGGTGATCCGCGCGCTGAAGCAGGACAAGATCGGCAACGATCAGCTCGAATCGCATTATCGCGGCGTCATCGATGCGATCGATCCGATCATCCACAAGCAGGGCATCGTCGACGTGCCGCAGCGTCCGCTGCAGATGCGCCTCGGCAGCGAGGCCGAAAGCGCCGCCTCGCCGGCACCGCATTACCTGCCGGCACCGCTGGTCGGCAACACCGGCCAGCAGGGCACCTTCGTGCTGCCGCTGGGCAACCCGGCCTCGGGCGAGAAGGCGCAGTACGACGACTTCAACTTCGGCTCGGCGGCGTGGACGTTGAGTGCGCACGAAGGCCGCCCCGGCCACGACCTGCAGTTCGCGGCGATGGTTGAACGTGGGATCTCGCTGGCGCGCACCATGTTCGCCTTCAACTCGGTCAACGTTGAAGGCTGGGCGCTGTATGCCGAAGCCGAGATGGTGCCGTTCGAGCCGCTGGACGGGCAGATGATCGCGTTGCAGTTCCGCCTGCTGCGCGCCGCCCGCGCCATGCTCGACCCCGCACTCAACCTGGGCCAGACCGACCGCGAGCGCGCCCGCAAGGTGCTGGTGGAAGGCGTCGGCCTGTCCGAGGCGATGACCACGCAGGAACTGGACCGCTACACCGTGCGTTCGCCGGGCCAGGCCTGCAGCTACTTCTACGGCTACACCCGCATCATGGAGCTGCGCATGCAGACCGAGCTGGCATTGGGCGATAAGTTCGACCGCCTGGCATTCAACAATTTCCTGCTCGACCAGGGCCTGTTGCCGCCGGATCAGCTGGCTGCCGCGGTCAACGAAGTCTTCGTGCCGGCCCAGCGCCGCAAGTAAGCAAAAAGGGCGCCGCAAGGCGCCCTTTTCATGAGGCAGGCATGTTGCGGCTGCATTTGTAGGAGCGGCGTCAGCCGCGAAGCCGCGACATCTTCAGATGACATGGATACCAACGACTTCAGCACCGTCAGCTTCGCGGCTGACGCCGCTCCTACAAAACTCAATGCCAGCCCAGGCCGCTTCATTCCTTGTCGTTTGAAGGCGTCACCGTCGTACTGTCAGTGGCATCAGCCTCGAACAGATGCATCAGGTCGGCGCGGGCATCGCGCGATGTCTGCATCACTGCCACCTCATCGTCGTACACCAGATGCTGCGCCTTGAGCAGCGCTTCATCGTGCTCGCGGAAACGCTGCACGTGGTCGCGCGCGACATTTTCCGGGAAGCCGAGCGCGGTCAGCACCCGTTCGCTGGCTTCAAGACTGGAGCCGAATACCTCGCGGAATGGCTCGGCCGACATGTCCAGCAGCTTCCATGCGTGCTGACGGTTGCGCGCACGCGCCAGCACCGTCGCCTTGGGATACATGCGCCGCACCAGCCGCACCGCGCGCAGATTGGTGTCCGGGTCGTCCATCGCCATCACGAACACGCGGATGTGCTCGGCACCGGCGGCACGCAGCAGATCGGGGCGGGTAGGGTCGCCGTAGTACAGCTGGTTGCCGAAGCGGCGCAGGTCCTTGACCGTGTCCGGGTCGGCTTCCAGTGCAACAAAGGGAATGCGTTGCGCGGTCAGCAGGCGGCCGACGATCTGGCCGAAACGGCCCATGCCGGCAATCAACACCTTTGGCCGCTGTACAGCAGCGTCCTTCAGCGTTTCATCCGGTTCGGGCTGCGCAGGCCGTGCAGGCGGCTTGAGCTGCAATGTGCGCTGCAGCGCGAGCAGCAGCAAGGGCGTGATCGCCATCGACAGGCTGACTACCGCCACCAGCCTGTCGTGGTTGATTCGACCGAGCAGATGCGCACGCTCGGCTTCGTTGAACACCACGAAGGCGAACTCGCCGCCCAGCCACAGCACGCTGCCCAGCATCAAGGCGTTGCGCAGCGACATGCGCGCAGCAAGGCCGAGCGCGATCAGGATGGAGAACTTCACCGCCAGCAGGATGGCCACGCCCAGCGCGATGATCTCCGGTTCGGCCGCAACCCGCTTCAGGTCGATGCCCATGCCAACCGCGATGAAGAACAGGCCGAGCAGCAGGCCCTTGAACGGCTCGATCTGCGATTCGATCTCGTGGCGGAACTCGGAGTCGGCCAGCAATACACCGGCGATGAAGGCGCCGAGGCTGGCGCTGAGCCCGGCCTCGGCCATGAACCAGGCCGTGCCCAGCACCACCAGCAAGGCGGTGGCGGTGAACACTTCCGGCATCCGTGTGCGCGCAACGATGTTGAACAGCTGGCGCAGCATTGGCCGACCGAGCACGATCACCAGCATCAGCGCGCCAAGGGCGATGGAGGCATCCTGCCAGCTCAGGGTTTCGTTCTTGACCCCGCCCAGCAGGGGAATGGCGGCCAGCAAGGGGATGGCGACCAGATCCTGGAACAGCAGGATGGCGAAGCCGAGCCGGCCATAGTCGGAGTTGAGTGCCTTGTGCTCGGACAGCAGCTGCAGCCCAACCGCCGTGGATGACAAGGCCAGCGCGGTGCCGATCACCAGCGCGCTTTTCCACGAGAAGTGATTGAGCAGCAGCAAACCGCCCAGCACCATCGCACTGAGCAGCACCTGCACCGTGCCGGCACCGAATACCGGACGCCGCATCACCATCAGTCGCGACGGTGACAGCTCCAGCCCGATCACGAACAACAGCATCACCACGCCGATCTCGGCGGCATTGAGGATGCGGTCGGCATCCTGCACGAAGCCCAACACATGCGGGCCGAGCACCACGCCAGCGGCCAGGTAGCCCAGCACCGCGCCCAGCCCGAAGCGCTTGAATACCGGCACGGCGATGACCGCCGCCAGCAGCAGTACCAAGGCTAATTCGAGACCGGTGCCATGCATTTGAAGGGATTCCTTGATTGATTCAGCTGACCGGTCGGGCAGCTGCCTACCGAGGATTTCACATTATGCGGACTGTGCCGTGAGTGAATGCGAACGGCAGCCCTCCATGGGCGGGATGCAGCGGTGCAGGCTTGACCCCGTCGGCCAACAGGACCAGACTCGCGCCGCTGCCGGTAGAACCGCGCAGCACCTTTCCGGAGTCCAACCCATGTCCAGCGACAGTAGAAGTCGATCGCGATCGTCGACACCAGCGACGGCAACCGCCTGACAGGGCTGGTTCGCCCTGTGCTGGCGTTGCGGTCGCAATCCAGAACAGGCGAATCAACATGAACCAGAAGCAATTTCTGCGGCCAGTGGTGGACGCAGCCACGCTGAGCGCGCCCCTTGCCGATTACAACACCGCCGACGCGGTGGAGTACCTCAACGCCCTGCCATTGCCGCTTGCGGCCAATACCTTGGCGGCCTTGTCATTGCCGCGTGCGGTCAAACTGCTGGAAGCCCCTGAGCTGCAGCATGCAGGTGAACTGATCGCAGCGTTGCCGCCGGCCCGCGCCGCAGCCCTGCTGGGGCTGATGGCCGACGACCGTGCCACCGACATCGTCCATGAGCTGGATGATGCCGAGCGCGCGCGGCTGATCCCGTTGCTGGCACCGGAGGCGCGGCGCTCGATCCAGCTGCTGCTGAGCTATCCGCCCAACACCGCCGGCGCCTTGATGACCACCGAGTTTGTCGGCGTGCCGGCGGACTGGACGGTGGCGCAGACCCTGCAGCACATCCGCGAAGTGGAGCGCAGCCGCGAGACGGTCTACGCCATCTATGTGCTGGACCCGCAGACCCGCCAGCTGCAGCAGGTGGTGACGATGCGGCGGCTGATCACCGGCGAGCCCGAGGATTCGATCCTGTCGGTTGCCCAGGTCAATCCGCCGGTGACCGTGGATGCCTTGCTGGACCAGGAAGAGGTAGCGCAGCTGATTCGCCGCCACGACCTGCTGGCGATCCCGGTTGTGGATGCACAGCAGCAGATGCTGGGGATTGTCACTGTCGACGACATCCTCGATGCACTGATCGATGAATCCACCGAGGACGTGCACAAGTTCGGCGGCGTGGAAGCCTTGGACAAGCCGTACATGCAGATCGGCTTCCTGGAGATGCTGCGCAAGCGTGCCGGCTGGCTGAGCGTGCTGTTCCTCGGCGAAATGCTCACCGCCAGCGCCATGCAGCACTATGAGGACGAGCTGGCGCGTGCGGTGGTGCTGACCTTGTTCATCCCGCTGATCATGAGCTCGGGAGGCAACTCCGGTTCGCAGGCGACTTCGTTGCTGATCCGCTCGCTGGCGCTGCGCGAACTGCGCCTGCGTGACTGGTGGAAGGTCGCCCTGCGCGAGCTGCCAACCGGCGTGGTGCTCGGTGCGATCCTCGGCACCTTGGCGATCATCCGCATCACCGTCTGGCAGCTGGCGGGCCTGCACGATTACGGCGAGCACTGGAAGCTGCTGGCGGTGACCATTGGCGCGGCCTTGATCGGCATTGTCACCTTCGGTTCCTTGTCGGGCTCGATGCTGCCGTTCGTGCTCAAGCGCCTGGGCTTCGACCCGGCCAGCGCCTCGGCCCCGTTCGTGGCAACGCTGGTGGACGTCACCGGCCTGGTGATCTATTTCAGCATCGCCGCAATGATCCTCGGCGGAACGCTGCTCTGAATGTAGTGCCGAGCCATGCTCGGCAGAGGCGTTACCCGTAGAGGGGGACCTGTAGTGCCGAGCCATGCTCGGCAGGGGCTTTACCGGCACACCCAACGGCAAACGCAGAAGCACCCCTCCCCAACCCTCCCCTGCGCTACGCGCAAGGGAGGGGGCAATCTATCTCCCTCCCTTTGGCGCCAGCCAAGGGGAGGGCCGAGGAGGGGGGCTCTTCGCAGTAACCAAGACCACTCCCCACCAACATCCCAAACCACCCCCACTTTGATCCAACGCAGCCCACCCACCACCGCAGCCGTGTACCTTTGACCCGGTACCCGCAACAGGCGTCGCAATGAGCACCTATCACCTGCAGACCGTATTCCGCCCCCGCTCGGTGGCAGTGATTGGCGGCAGCCCGCGCGATCGTTCCGCCGGCCGCGCGGTGATCCGCAACCTGCGTGCCGGCGGCTTCGCCGGGCAGATCGGCTGGGTCAGCCCGCGCTATGCCGAAATCGACGGCATGCGCACGGTCAAGAAGCTCAAGGACCTGCCGTGGATTCCGGATCTGGTGGTCATCACCGTGCCGGCAACGCTGTTGCCGCAGGTGGTTGCCCAGGCCGCCGAACTGGGCGTGGCCGCCGCCATCATCCTAACTTCCGGCCTGGGCAAGGGCCCGGGCTCCTTGGCTGCACAGGTGGAAGCCGCCGCGCGGCCCAAGGGCATGCGCGTGCTCGGCCCGCATTGCCTGGGCGTCATCGCCCCGCATGCACGGCTCAACGCCAGCATCGCCGCGCACACGCCGCAGGCCGGCGATCTGGCGCTGATCTCCGAATCCAGCGCGATTGCCGCTGCGCTGGTGGAATGGGGCGTGGCGCGTTCGGTGGGTTTCTCGGCGGTGGTATCGCTGGGCGATGCGCTGGATGTCGACTTCGGCGACCTGCTCGACTACTTCGCCAGCGATTACCGCACCCGCGCCATCCTGCTCTACGTCGACCAGATCAGCGACGCGCGCAAGTTCATGTCGGCCGCCCGGGCCGCCGCCCGCGCAAAGCCCGTGGTAGTGGTCAAATCCGGGCGCAAGCCGCGCGGCAGCGCAGAGGTGGTCACCACCCACTCACAGGCATTGGCGGATTCCGACGCGGTCTACGGCGCAGCCTTCAACCGCGCTGGTCTGCTGCGGGTGAATGCACTTGACGAGTTGTTCACCGCCGCCGAAACCCTGGGCCGTCTCGGAACCTTCCCCGGCCGGCGGCTGGCCATCCTCAGCAATGGCGGCGGTGTTGGCAGGTTGGCAGTGGATCAGCTGCAGGCGCTTGGCGGCAGCCTGGCCGAGTTGTCACCGGCCACCGTCGAGCTGCTGGACCAGGCCTTGCCGCAGGGTTGGTCGCGCGACAACCCGGTCGACATCGTGGTCGATGCCGACGGTGGCCGTTACGCTTCGGCGATTGAAGCGCTGTTGTCCGATGACGCCAACGACGCGGTATTGGTGATCAACGTGCCGACCGCGTTCACTTCCTCGGCCGAGGCCGCGCAGGCGCTGACCACCACGCTCGGGCAACGCTCGCGGCAGCTGCGCGACAAGCCGGTGTTCGCGGTATGGCTGGGCAATGACGACCGCGCCACGGTCACCCTCAACACCGCCCGCGTTCCGACCTACCCAACCGAAGCCGACGCCGTGCGCGGCTTCCAGCATCTGGTGCGTTACCGCGAAGCGCAGACCGCGCTGATGGAGACGCCGCCCAGCTTGCCGGCGGATTTCGTGGTGGACGTGCCTGCCGCACGCGCACTGGTGGAGGCGGCGCTGGCCAATGACCAGCAATGGCTGGACCCGGTGGCAACGCACAAGCTGCTGCAGGCCTACGGCATCCCGTCGTTGGAAGTGATGGTTGCGCGTGATCCGCACGAAGCGATGGATCTGGCCCAGCCATTGCTGGAGCAGGGTATGAGTGTGGCGGTGAAGATTTTCTCGCCGGACATCCCGCACAAATCCGAAGTCGATGGCGTGCGCTTGAACCTGGGTAGCCTGCGCGCGGTGCAGTCCGCGGCGACCACCATCCTGCAACGCGCTCGCGAAAAGCGCCCGCAGGCGCGCATCGAGGGCGTGCTGGTGCAGCCCAGCCTGACCCGCCCCAAGGCGCGTGAGCTGATCGCCGGCATTGCCGACGATCCGGTCTTCGGGCCGGTGGTGGTGTTCGGCCGTGGTGGTACCGCTGTGGAAGTCATCGACGACAAGACCCTGGCATTGCCACCGCTGGACCTGCGGCTTGCCCATGAAGTAATTGGCCGTACTCGTGTCTCACGCATCCTGAAGGCCTATGGCGATGTGCCGGCGGCAGACGAGCGTGCGGTGGCGATGGTGCTGGTCAAGCTGGCGCAGCTGGCGGCGGATATTCCGGAGATCCGCACGCTGGATCTCAATCCATTGCTTGCCGACCGCAACGGCGTGATCGCATTGGATGCACGTGTCGCCATCACTCCGGTCAAGCGCCTGCACAAGGGCCGTGGCCATCCGCGCTTCGCGATCTTCCCGTATCCCACCGAGTGGGAGCGCACGATAGATCTGTCCGATGGTGGCAAGGCCTTCCTTCGCCCGGTGCGACCAGAGGACGATGGCCTGTTCCGCGCCTTCTTCGCACGCGTCACCGACGATGACCTGCGCCTGCGCTTCTTCCAGTCGGTCAAGCACTTCAGCCACGAGTTCATTGCCCGCCTGACCCAGCTGGATTACGCGCGCTCGATCGCATTGGTGGCGATTGATCCCAAGACCGGCGAAATGCTCGGCGCTGTGCGCCTGCACGCCGATGCCGATTACAACCGCGGCGAGTACGGCATCCTGATCCGCTCCGACCTGAAGGGCCACGGCATCGGCTGGAAGCTGATGCAGATCATGATCGAGTACGCCGGCTGGCTGGGCTTGAACGTTGTGGAAGGGCAGGTGCTGCGTGAGAACAGCACCATGCTGGCGATGTGCCAGAGCTTGGGCTTCAAGGTGAAGGCCGACCCGGATGACTCGACCATCATGAATGTGACGCTGCCGGTGGGCGAGGTTAAGAGCTAAAGGCCAGGAGCCAAAGGCACCCCTCCCCAACCCTCCCCTGCGCTACGCGCAAGGGAGGGGGCAGATCCGCTCCCTCCCTTTGCCGAAGGCAAGGGGAGGGTTGGGGAGGGGTGCTTTGGCTTTGGCTTTGGCTTTGGCTTTAGCTGTAGCTGTAGCTGTAGCTGTAGCCCCACACCCTCACCCCCAAACCACCGCAAGGCGCGACAATAGCGCCATGCAAACGAACCAGAACCCAGCAGCCAGAATCCCGCTGCTACTGCTGCCCGGCCTGCTCAACGACGCCACACTCTGGCAGGCCCAGCTCGAAGCGCTCACCGACATCGCCGACTGCCAGGTCGGCGACCTCACCCAGCAAACCACGATGCGCGCCATTGCCGAGGACGTGCTTGCCAAGGCACCCGCGCAGTTCGCCCTGGCCGGTTTCTCCCTCGGCGGCTACGTCGCCCAGGAAATCCTGCGCATCGCACCGCAGCGGGTACTCAAGCTGGCCCTGCTGGATACCTCGTTCAAATCCGACTCGCCCGAACGCGCCGCGCAACGTGTGGCACAGCAGAACAGCGTGCGCCTGCCCGGCACCTTCCACGGCTTCGGCGACAAGCTGATGCGCAGCTACATCGATGCTTCGCGACTGGATGACCAAGCGTTGGTGGATACCGTGCGCAGCATGACCGCACGCCTCGGCGCTGAAGTCTTCCTGCGCCAAAGCCAGCTGCAACGCACCGATGGCAGCGAGGTCCTGCGCGCCTGGCAGGGCTCGGCCTTGATCGTCTGCGGGCGCAACGATGCGATCACGCCGCTGTCCGTAAGCGAGCAGATGACCGCACTGATGCCGCAATCAACGCTGGTGGTGATCGAGGACTGCGGCCATCTGGCACCCTTGGAAAAGCCTGCGGAAGTGAACGCAGCGATGCGTGCGTGGTTGCTGCAGGGTATCGACGACTAGCCCCGACAAACGCCTGAGCTCGGTAGCTCAGTACGCAAACGCAGCACGGTGTTTGCGGATGAACTCCGCCCAGCGCACCGGCTCACGGCCGGTGATGGCCGGGAAGTTGTCGAAGGTGGCTTCGATGCCAGGCACCCGCCGCTCGGCGACCCGCTGGAAGTTGTCGCGCACGCAGTTCATATAGGCCATCTCGGCACCGGCCGCGCGCATGTCTTCCAGGAACACATCCGGGCTCAGCGCCTCGTAGCGGAATGGCTGGCCAAGCAACTCCGTCATCAGCGCGGCGACCTCGCCGTAGGACTTGGCGTCGTAGCCCAGCCGATAGGTCTGTCCGGCATGCCGTTGCGGCCACGCCAGCGCCTGGGCGGCGACCGCGGCGACGTCATCACCGTCGACCCAGCTGAAGCGCGCGTCGCCGGTGTACTGGCGGATCACGCCGTCGACCACGGCGCGGGTGCCGTCGTAGCTGAGCAGGTTCTGCATGAAGGCTTCCGGCCGGAGATGGGTGAACGAGAAGCCATGCCACTCGATGTAACGTTCGACCAGCTGATGCCAGGCCCAATGCCCGATGCTGGCGTCATCACCGCCGCAGGCACCCAGGTGCACCACATGCTGCACACCGGCCTGCTTGGCCGCATCGAGGAAAACCTTGCTCTGGCGCAGCATGTCCACGCTGTAACCGGTGACCAGGAATACGCGATCAATACCCTGCAGCGCAGGCAGCAGCGAATCTTCCTTGTCGAAATCGAACATCACCGTGCGGATTCCCTGCGCCTGCAAGGCGGCGGCCTTCGCTGGCGAGCGCACTGCCGCAACCGGCGTTACCGCATCTTCCAGCAACAGGTTTCTCAAGGTTTCTGCGCCGATCTGGCCGGTGGCACCGGTGACAAGGACGGTGGGGCGTTGCTGGCTCATTGCTGCCTTGGATGCTTGATCGAAGAGGACACCCAGCCTATCGTGGAATCACATTCCGTTCCGCGATGCTTTTTACTGGCATTACGGAATCTGATTCTTCAATAGCGAAGCCTGCCGCATGCATCCCTCCGAACGCCTGAAAGGCCTCGACGTCTTCGTCTGTGTTGCTGACGCAGGCAGCTTTACCGCAGCTGCGGAGCGGCTGCACCTCACCGCTTCGGCGGTCGGCAAGTCGATCGCACGCTTGGAAGATCGATTGGGTCGCACGCTGTTCCACCGCACGACGCGGCGCATGTCATTGACCGAAGCCGGCATCGCCTTCCACCGGACCTGCACGGAAGTGCTGACGAACCTGGAGGAGGCCGAGGTGGCGCTGCGGGCTGAGGATGATGAGCCAAGTGGACGAGTGCGAATTGATCTGCCGGCCGCATTCGGCCGCTTGCAGACCTTGCCGATCATCCTGGGTTTTGCCCAGGCCTATCCGCTCACTCGGCCGCAGGTGTCGTTCTCGGACCGCTTCATCGATCCGGTCGAGGACGGTGTCGATATCATCGTGCGCATCGGTGGACCCGATGCATGGTCGTCGCTGGTCGAGCATCGGCTGCTGGCCCATGAGCAGCACGTGTTCTGTGCGTCCCCCGCCTATCTTGCGGCGCATGGGGTGCCGGCAACGCGCGGGGATCTGCTGGCGCATCGCTGCATCGCCTATGGACGCGCCGATGGCTCGGTCAGCCCGTGGCGCTTCGCAGCCGCAATGCCAGGCGAAGTAGAGCTGCAGATGATGCCGGCTCCGCTGGTAGTGGGAGATGGTGAAGGGCAGGTCACCGCTGCGTTGGTTGGCAGCGGCATCGTGCAGCTACCTACCTGGTTGGTACGCAGCCATCTTGAGGATGGTGCGTTGGTGGAAGTGCTGCCGCATCTGGCCAGCCAGGGCCTGCCGCTCACCCTGGCCTGGATGAAAAGCCGACGTGAGCTGCCAACGGTCAGCCTGTTGCTGGAAACGCTGGCAGAGGAACTGGCGCCGCGTATCCGCTAGCAGCGCCGCAATCGCAACGCCTCTAGGCATGGCGGGCAGGTATCACCAGCCCGCCAAGGTATTGCTCACGTACAGCGTTTCAATCCCAGGCCGGGGCGATACCCGGATTGGCTACACGCTCGCCGCGATCCAGCTCCGCGATCCGCGCCATGTCCTCGGCATCCAGTCGCAGCTGTGCCGCCTGCAGGTTGCCGGCGAGGTTCTCGCGCTTGGTCGACGACGGAATCACCGCATAGCCCTGCTGCAGCGCCCAAGCCAATGCGACCTGCGCGGTGCTTGCCTGGTGCTTGTCGGCAATGGCCTGGATCACCGGGTCCTTCAGCACCGCACCATAGGCAAGGCTCATGAACGCGGTGACATGGATGCCCTGCTCGCGCAGGTAGGCGATCAAGGCGCGGTTCTGCAGATAGGGGTGCACTTCGATCTGGTTGGAGGCGATGGCATCGGCACCGAGGATGGCGATGGCCTGGCGGGTCAGGTCGATGGTGAAGTTGGAAACACCAATCGCCTTGGTCAAACCCAACGCTTTGGCTTCACGCAGCGCGCCCAGGAACTCGGCCATCGGCACTTCGTCCTTGGGCGAGGGCCAGTGGATCAGGGTCAGGTCGACGTGGTCGGTGCGCAGCTTGCGCAGGCTCTCGCGCAGGCTGGCAAGCAGGTCGTCATGGTGGAAGTTTCTGATCCAGATCTTGGTGGTCAGGAACAGCTGCTCGCGCGGCACCGTGCCGCCGGCGAACGCCGCGCCCAGATCGGCCTCGTTCTCGTAGATCTGCGCGGTGTCGAAAGCACGGTAGCCAAGGTCCAGTGCGTTGTGCACGGAGTCGGTGAGGACCTGGTCCTTGAGGCGATAGGTGCCAAGACCAATAGCGGGAATAGTCATTCAAATCTCCAGAAGTTCGCGCTTACAGGCTACGCCGTGCAGCGCTGACGAAAAGGTAAGAGGGAGTAACAGCGTGTTCTGTCAGTGCGCGCTGACGGCAATGCCTTCGGCGCGTACATCCAATCCGTCGCGGCGATCCAGGCGGCCACTCACTACGGTCAATGCCAACGCACCCAGCACCACCAAGGCGCCAATCCAAGGCGTGTGCATCAGTCCGATGTGATCGACCACCAAGCCACCCAGCGAGGCACCCAGCGCGATGCCGATGTTGAATGCGGCGATGTTCAGGCCGGATGCGACATCGGTTGCCTGCGGCACGAAGCGCTGCGCCTGCTTGACCACGTAGACCTGCAGGCCCGGTACATTGCCGAACGCCACTGCGCCCAACGCCAGCACCGTCAACAGCACCAACCAACGGTTGTAGGCGGTGAAGGTGAGCACCAGCAGCACCAGCGCGAGCAGGCCGAAGATCAGCGTCAACGCGGGAATCGGCCCGCGACGGTCAGCCAGGCGCCCGCCCCACAGATTGCCGATCGCCACCGACACACCGTAGACCAGCAGCACCGCACTCACCGCATTGGCCGAGAAACCGCTGACGTCCTGCAGGATCGAAGCGAGGAAGGTGAAGGACAGGAAGGTGCCGCCATAACCCAGCGCAGTCATCGCATAGACCAGCAACAGGCGTGGCTGCGCCAGCACGGCGAACTGCTGGCCGAACGTGGCCGGCGCGCTGCGCGGCAGGTCGCGCGGCACGAACAGCAGGCTGCCGAGCAGGGCGATCACGCCCAACGCAGCCACCGCCAAGAAGGTTGCACGCCAGCCCAGGTGCTGGCCGATGAAGGTGCCCAGCGGCACGCCGGTCACCAGCGCCACAGTCAGCCCGGTGAACATGATCGCGATCGCACTGGCGGCTTTGTCCTTGGGCACCACCGAGGTGGCGATGATCGAGCCGATCGAGAAGAACACGCCATGCGCCAGCCCGGTCAGTACCCGGGCCACGATCAGTGAGCCATAGCCGGGCGCCATCCACGCAATCAGGTTGCCGACGGTGAACAGCAACATCAGCGCGACCAGCAAGGCCTTGCGCGGCACCCGTCCGGTCAGAGCGGTGAATACTGGTGCACCTACCGCAACGCCAAGCGCATACAGGGAAACCAGCAGGCCAGCCGAGGGCAGGCTGACGTGCAGGTCGGCGGCAATGGTCGGGATCAACCCGACGATGACGAACTCGGTGGTGCCGATGGCGAACGCACCCAGCGTCAGCGCCAGCAAGGCAAGGGGAATACCGCGTGACATGGGCGAATCCTTGGAAAGGGCTGCGCAGTGTGAACGCGTCACTCTTGCCGAAAAATGCGGTTTCCCACCAATAACTATTGATTTAGAGTCAACAATATTCCATCGCCACCTGGCCGCACCGATGAAAACCACCCTGGATGAGATGCAGGCCTTCATCGCGGTGATCGACACTGGCTCGATCACCGCCGCGGCCGAGCAGCTGGGCCAGACCACCTCGGGTGTCAGCCGGGCGCTGGGGCGGCTGGAAGAGAAGCTCGGCACCACCTTGCTGACCCGCACCACCCGCCGTCTGCAGCTCACCGACGAAGGCGAGGCCTTCTTGGCTCAAGCCCGCGCCATCGTCGCCTCGGTGGATGCCGCCGAAGAGCAGATAGCCGCGCGCCGTGGCACGCCGTCGGGGCGGCTGCGGGTGGATGCGGCGATGCCCTTCATGCTGCATGTGATCGCGCCGCTGGTGGCGGGCTACCGCAGGCGTTACCCGCAGGTGGCGTTGGAGCTCAACAGCAGCGAGCGCTACATTGATCTGCTGGAACGTCGGACCGATGTAGCGATCCGCATTGGTCCGCTATCGGACTCCACCCTGCATGCACGTCCCCTGGGTCACAGCCGCCTGCGTGTGCTGGCCAGCCCGGCTTACCTGCAGCAGCACGGCACACCGAAGGACGTGGTGCAGCTGCAGGCGCACACCCTGCTTGGCTTCAACGAACCGGATTCGCTGAATCATTGGCCATTGCAGGGTGACGACGGCGAGCGCCTGCACGTGCGACCCGCACTGGCGGTATCCAGCGGCGAAATCCTGCATCGTTTGGCATTGGAAGGCGTGGGTATCGTCTGCCTGTCCGACTTCCTCACCGAAGGCGCGCGAACGCGTGGCGAGCTGGTGCAGGTGCTGCCGAAACAGACGTTGGATGCGCGCCAACCGATCCACGCCGTGTACTACCGCAACACCGCGGTATCCGCGCGCATCAGTTCCTTCCTCGACTACCTCGCTGAGGCAATGACGCAGCCGGTTGTGGGAGCGGCGTAAGCCGCGAAGCTGACATCGTCAAAACCACCGGCATGCGCGTGATCCGATGATGTCGGGTGCTGCCGTGCGCGCCGTGCTTTCGCCCCCTCCCTTTGGCGAAGCCAAGGGGAGGGTTGGGGAGGGGTAAGCTCTTCAGCTTCTGACGTTGCAATGGCTTTGCGGCTAACGCCGCTCCCACAACAAAGCCAGCACCAATGGCGCAGCCGTTTGTAGGAGCGGCGTAAGCCGCGAAGCTGACATCGTCAAAACGACCGGCATGCATGTGACCCGATGATGTCGGGTGCTGTCGTGCGCGCCGTTTATTGCCACCGGGAAAGCCCCTGCCGAGCATGGCTCGGCACTACGCTTCTGCTCCCTCCCTTTGGCGAAGCCAAGGGGAGGGTTGGGGAGGGGTAGGCGCTTCAGCTTCTGACGTTGCAGCAGCTTCGCGGCTCACGCCGCTCCTGCAAAACCAAGCCGGTAATCTCGCTCAATGCTGCTCGGCATGATGCCAGGCATGGCGCACCAGCCAACGTGCCTCATCCCAGGAAACCGCCAACGCCGGGCTATGCCGGTGGTAGCTGTCCTGCAGCACTTTGTAGAGCTGTTCTTCGTTGGCGCGTGGATAGGCCTGGTACACGTCGTAACCCATTTCCAGCAACCGCTGGTAGTGGTCGAACTCGTGCTGGCCAAGATGGCCGATTGCATGCACGCCGCGCCAGTAAGTCAGTTCGGCGTGGCGATCGATGCTGCGCTGGGCTGTAGGTGCGGTCTGCATGGGTAGGACTCCGTTCGCGGTCTACCCCCTGTCCGGCCGATCCTACGACGCGGGCAGGAGGTGCGCAACTCGCCCAATTCAGCTTTCTGCGCTGGCGGCATCCAATTGCGCGATCTGATCTGGGCTCAAGCCAAGCTGCGCGGCAGCCAGCACTTCCTGCAGCTGCTGCACGCTGGTGGCGCTGACGATCGGTGCGGTGATGCCTGGGCGTGCGATCAACCACGCCAGTGCAACCTGCGCCGGCGTTGCTTTGTGGCTGGTAGCCACGTCATCCAGCGCCTGCAGAATGCGCAGGCCACGCGGGTTGAGGTATCGATCAGCCACTTTAGCGCCGCGTGCCGCACTCTTGCCTACGTCATCGGCGCTGCGGTACTTGCCGCTGAGAAAGCCACTGGCCAGCGAGTAATAGCTGATCACGCCGATGCTGTTCTCACGCGCCAGCGGCTCCAGCTCGGCCTCGTAGCCACTGCGGTCGTAGAGGTTGTATTCTGGCTGCAGGGTTTCGTAGCGCGGCAGGTGATAGTCGGCTGACACCTTGAGTGCATCACGCAGGCGCTCGGCGCTGTAGTTGGACGCACCAATCGCACGCACCTTGCCCGCCTCGATCAGTCGCGCGAACGCACCCAGGCTCTCTTCCAGCGGAACCGACTCATCGTCTTCGTGCGCCTGATACAGATCGATCACCTCTGTCTGCAGGCGACGCAGCGAATCCTCAACCGCTTCGTTGATGTTGTCAGCCGACAGGCCCGGATGCTCCGCCCACTTCGCAACCTTGGTGGCAATCACCACCTTGTCGCGCTTGCCACTGCGCTGCAGCCAGCGGCCGATGATGGTCTCCGATTCGCCGCCGCGGTTGCCCGGCACCCATGCCGGATACACATCGGCGGTATCGACAAGGTTGAAGCCTGCATCCACGAAGGCATCAAGCAAGCCAAAGGATGTCTTCTCATCGGCACTCCAGCCGAAAACGTTGCCACCAAAAGCGATGGGGCTGACATGGAGACCCGAGCGGCCAAGTTCGCGTGACTGGGGCATGCGTTGCTCCTTTGTTGTTCAGTTCAACAGCATAGACGGCATGCGTTCCAATTCCGTGGCAACGTCGTGAATACAGCGTTCCGTGCGCCGTTCCCGCGCTAACGGGATCTAAACATTTGCATGCTGCATTGCACTTGCAGCCGCGTGCTAGGCTCGCCGTTTCAATCGACGGAATTCCGCATGAAGAAGCCTGCCCCGCTGTTGTGTGCCTGTCTGCTGGCGCTTGCCAGCACCCTGTCTGCCGGCGCTGCGCTGGCCCATGAAGCCGCTGCCAGCACAGCTGACACGCAGGTATCGCCGCAGCTGCAGGCTGCCATTGCCGGCAACTGGCGCACACCGGCCAATGTGCTGCGCGACGAATACCGTCACCCGGCGCAGACCCTGGCCTTCTTCGGTCTGCAACCGACCCAGACGGTCATCGAAATTACACCGGGCGGCGGCTGGTATTCCGAAATTCTTGCGCCCTACCTGCGCGATGGCGGCAAGTACGTTGCCGCGGTGGTTGATCCGGCAGCATTGCCGGCTGGCGGTGGCCGTGATTACCAGCAGCGCTCGCGCGATGGCTTGAGCAAGAAGTTTGCTGGCGCTCCGGCCCAGTTCGATCGTGCTGCCGAGGTGGCTTACAACCCGGCTGCGCCGGTGCTTGGCGCACCGGGCTCGGCGGATGTGGTGCTGACCTTCCGTAATGTCCACAACTGGCGTTCCTCTGGCCAGGCCGAAGGCATGTTCAAGGCTTTCTTTGACGTGCTCAAGTCAGGCGGTACCCTAGGCGTGGTCGAGCACCGTGCCAAGGCTGACGTGCCGACCGATGACGGCAGCGGCTATGTTGGCCAGGCGCAGGTGATTGCCATGGCGGAAGCCGCTGGCTTCAAGCTGGCTGGCAGCAGCGAGGTCAACGCCAACCCGCGCGATACCAAAGACTACCCCAAGGGCGTGTGGACGCTCCCGCCCTCCAACAGCCATGACGCTGCGGATGCCGCCAAGTACAAGGCCATCGGCGAAAGCGACCGCATGACACTGCGCTTCGTAAAGCAGTAACCGCGCAGGGAATAGGGCTTGGAGAGGGGAGGGTGAGACAATGTGCGGCCACGCTGTTGGCCGCACGGCACTCAAACCGGCGCCGGCCGGGACCCCCCGCGCCCCCCCCCCCCAAATAACATAAAACAAACTAAACCAAAAAACCAATTAAAATTAAAAAACCAAAATAAAACACTAAAAAACTCGTGGGAAGTTTACCACC